>NSIA01000194.1 GCA_002737585.1 Planctomycetaceae bacterium
GGTCACGGTTTCTGCCGCCGGAGTCTCAACCGACGCATTCACTGGCTGTTGGCCAAGAAGCGGCGGAATGATTGGCGAACTGCCGAAATCCGCAGTCATTGGCGTCGGTGCTGGCGCGCCAGCATCGGGCGCATTCACCGGAACTGCGACGCCCGAAGTCACGGTCGTAGTAGTGGTTTCGGTGGTCGCGGCAGTGGCAACGGGTGTTGTCACTGCAACGGCGGCAGGAGCAGGAGCAGTAGCAGTCATTGCAGTCGCGGATTCAGCAGCATTCGCCTTACGAATGAACTGCATGTTGATCCATGCTTCTGAGGTGGCTGGCACCTTGACTTTGTAGACCGATTCCTTCTCGCCAGTAGCGGTGCCCAACACGCTGAGCGTGGTGCCAGCCTCCGCGCTACCGATCTGCTTCCAACTCTTGTCCGGCGAACTACCCGCTTCTACATTGGGCGCGCGCACTTCCGTGCGTGCACTCACCGTGGCGGTGGTTCCGTCGGCCGAGAGCGTGACGCGCCGATCAGCGGGGACAAACGCAAATACATCACCAAAGGCATTGCCTTCAGTCTGTACGCGTGCCCATCCGTACTCCTCCTTGAGGACTCGGACGAGGTCTCCTTGCTTCAGTTTCCCGAAGGCGTAGGCGCTTTGCGCGCTTGGTCCAGAACGGACATTGACTGCTGATCCGGTGACGACCGCCCAATAGGCGGTGCCATCCGGCACAGTGGTCACTGCCGTCGTCCCGGACTGCGGGGCGGCGAAAAGCGAGGGCGAGAGGGTTAGCAGGGTCGCCGAAGCTAGCATCGTGCCAGCGGCGCCCCGCATCCGTGCGGGTGTGCATCCTTGCAGCATGCAAACAGGATACCGATGCGCACTACACTTCGCTAGATGCATTCGCCTCGCACACGCACGATTTTCACATTCATTGTTGCACCGCGTGGGCGGGCAGTGCTGGCTGCGATCGTCTTGGCGGGATCGTTGCTTGCGTTGCCCATGACCGCCGGGTGCAAGAACGCCCTCCGTCAGGATGCCGATGCCGAGTTGCAGCGAAGCCTTGATGCCACCATCGCTCGCGAGTCGGGCTCGGCGCTGAGCCCGGGCTCCGGATTCGAGGCGGTTGCCGAGTCCAGCCCGGTGTTCGAGAGCCTGAAGGGACGCCGTCAGCAACTTGATGCCATGGGACCGCAGGCCGCCAACGCGGGCGTGGGTCTGGATGTCGGGCCCGATCTTGACGGAAAGGCCCCCCGTGAGGTGATCCTGACCCTGCAGCAGGCGGTGTCGTCCTGCGTTCAGAACAACCTTGGCGTCCAACAGGCGCGCCTTGAGGAAGCAATGAGTCAGGCGGAGATCATCAAGGCCGAGGCGGTGTTCGACACGGTGCTGTTTGCCAAGGGCGGGTACCAGCGCTCCAACATTCCGCAGCCGACGGTTGACCTGGGCGGCGGGGGAGGGGGGTTCCTTCTGAACCCGGCAGCAGACAAGCGGATCGCCACCCTGGAGTCTGGCTTTGAACAGCGCTTTGCTACCGGCGGAAATCTGGCGGTCTCCACCAAGATGCAGCGCCAAGAGTTTGGCGAGCCGGATACCAATGACAGCATCTCTCCCAACCCGTCCTACCTGAACTCATTGAATTTGACGCTGAGCCAGCCGCTTCTTCGCAATTTTGGCACTGATGTCAACCTTGCAAATTTACGCGTCTCTCGGAATCAAGACCGCCGCGCGCTGCAGGGGTTGCGGCGCTCGCTCTTAGATACGGTTGCACGCACCGAGGCGCTGTATTGGCAGGTGTACGTGGCGCGCGCGCGGTTAGTGAGTGCACGCTGGTTGCTCACAGTTGGTGAGGAGGTTCGAGCGCTGTTGGAGCGACGCCGTGAATATGACACCTCACTTGCGCAGTACGCCGACGCAGTTTCCAAGGTGGAAGATCGGCGTGCCTCCGTGATCCGCGCCGAGCGTGATCTGCAGCGCGGGGTCAATGAATTGAAGCGAGCCATGAACGATCCGCGCCTCCCGGTTGGTGGCAGCGAAACCATCGTGGTGGTTGATGTGCCCGTTGATCAAGCGATCCGTTACAGCGTGGCCGATGCCATGACTACCACGCTTGCGCAGAATCCTGGTGTGGCCATGGCGCTCCTCTCGATTGATGATGCGTCGATCGGTATTGACGTGGCTGACAACGGTCGGCTGCCGCAACTTGATCTTGAGACCAGCGGAGCGTTGTACGGGTTGAGCAGCGGATTCGGTGACTCGTGGCAGGAGCTTGGTGACAACGACTGGTTGGAGTGGGCCGTGGGAGCAACTTTCCGCCAGCCCATCGGAAATCGTGCTGCGGAAGCTGAATATCGCCAAGCGCGCTTGGCACGTTCCCGTTCGGTGATCATCTATAAGACCGCTGTGCAGTCTGCTGTTCTTGACGTCCGCAATGCATTGCAGGACGCGTTCGCTGCATATCGATTGATTGCACAAACCCGCGCGCAGCGATTGGCGGCTGCAGAAAATATGCGCGCGTTGGCGCTTGATGAGCAGAACATCGCGCAGTTGACGCCAGAGTTCCTTGCTCTGAAATTCTTCCGTCAAGATGGTCTGTCGGCAACGCAGATATCTGAAGCAATTGCACTTGCTGACTACAACATCGCGATCGCCAATCTTTACGCGGTCATGGGTACAGCACTCGAACGAAATCGAATCGAGTTGTCGCTGGTCGATGTCGTTCCTTCCAACTGATTGATTCGATCGCCTTTCATTCATGCCCATCATTCTTGAACCAACCGATCTCTCCATTCAGCGCGCCGCCGAGGCGATGCGCGCTGGACGCGCAGTGGCATTTCCAACCGAGACGGTCTATGGGTTGGGCGCGCTGACGCACGACCCGCGCGGAATTGCCGAGGTCTACCGCATGAAGTGGCGACCGTCCAACAATCCGCTGATTGCCCATGTGCTGGACGCGCACGGCGCGAGAGAAATTGTTGAAGGTTGGGATCCCCGTTGCGATGAACTGACTTCGCGATTGTGGCCTGGGCCATTGACGTTGGTGTTGCCGCGTCGTGCAAATGTCCCGGTGGAAGCGGCGGGTGGGCGCGCCACGATTGCTGTTCGTTCGCCGAGTCATCCGGTGGCACGGCGGTTACTTCAGGAGCTGGGCGGTGAATCAATCAGCGCACCGAGTGCCAATCGATCGGGTCATGTCAGCCCGACGCTTGCGAGCCACGTCGCGGAGGACTTTGCCACTGAACTCGATCTGATGATTCTGAACGGCGGGCGCAGTGAATTCGGCCTTGAAAGCACCGTGCTTGACTTGACCACCGCGCGACCAACGCTTCTGCGACCGGGCACCGTGACCCTGGAGTCGCTGCGACAGATTCTGGGTGATGTCGACGCGCCGGAGGTGCACGAACAAGGTGCGAGTCCTGGTACTGCGCCTCGACACTATGCGCCCCGTACGCCGGCCGCGTTGATTCCCATTAACGGTATTCGTGCTGCGCTGGCACTTGAGCAGCGTCCGTGCGCGGTGTTGTGTTTCGATCCGTCACATGTGCCCAGCCCGCACACGGGCATCACTATGCCGCGCGATCCGCACCTGTACGGGAGCACCTTGTACGACGCGCTTCGTTCGGCAGACACGCTTGGTTGCGCGCACATCCTGATTGAGATGCCACCGTCGGCCGATGGTCTCTGGCGTGCCGTTGTGGATCGCCTGCGCCGCGCCACCGCCTGAATCATTGCCTGGATCCGGCGTGCGAAATATCACGCCATCGGAATCTTTACGCCGAGTCGTGCCGCGCAATCCTGCGCCAACTCGTAGCCCGCGTCAGCGTGGCGGAACACGCCCATCATCGGGTCATTGGTGAGTACCCGCTCCAGGCGGCGTGCTGCATCGGGCGTGCCGTCCGCAACGATCACTTGCCCGGCATGCTGGCTGAAGCCAATTCCAACGCCGCCGCCGTGGTGAAAGCTTGTCCAACTTGCACCGCTGGCAATATTCACAGCAAAGTTCAAGATCGCCCAATCGCTTACCGCATCGGTGCCGTCCTTCATTGCCTCGGTCTCGCGGTTTGGGCTTGCCACGCTGCCGCAATCAAGATGGTCCCGGCCAATCACAATCGGTGCCTTCACCTTGCCGCTGGCTACCAACTCGTTGAACTTCAAGCCGGCCAGGTGGCGTTCGCCAAGTCCAAGCCAGCAGATCCGTGCTGGCAAGCCTTGGAACGCCACGCGCTTCTGCGCCATGCGGATCCATCGATGCAGGCCCGCATCGTTCGGGAATAGTTCCAACACTGCTTCGTCAGTGACGCGAATGTCTTCCGGGTCACCGGAGAGCACCACCCAACGGAACGGCCCGCGCCCCGTGCAGAATTGCGGACGAATGTACGCCGGCACAAATCCCGGGAATGCGAACGCATCCTGAAAGCCATGGTCAAAGGCGCGCTGACGAATGTTGTTTCCGTAGTCAAACACCTTGGAGCCAGCGCGCATGAATTGCACCATGAGTCGCACATGTGTTTCCATGCCGGCCATGGTCAGCGCTTGGTACTTCACTGGGTCTGCGGCTCGCAAAGCGTCCGCTGACTCGCGGGTCATTCCAGCGGGGTAATAGCCCTCCAGCGGATCGTGCGCACTGGTCTGATCAGTCAGCGTTTCCGGCACAATTCCGCGTTCTGAAAGCCGCTGCAGCAGGTCGATCGCATTGGCCACTACTCCCACGGAGATTCCTTCACCGCGTTTACGAAGTTCCAGCGCGCGGTCGATCGCCACATCAAGATCTTCGTACACCTCGTCCAGATACCGGTCATGTTTGCGCTTTTCCAGGCGCTCCACGCACACGTCGGCCACCAGCGCGGTGCCATCACACATGGTGATCGCCAATGGTTGCGCGCCGCCCATGCCGCCGCATCCAGCAGTCACATTGAGCGTCCCCTTCAGCGTTCCGCCAAAGTGTTGCCGCGCGCACTCCGCAAACGTCTCATAGGTGCCTTGCAGAATTCCCTGCGTTCCAATGTAGATCCAACTTCCCGCAGTCATTTGCCCATACATCATCAGCCCGCGCGCGCACAAATCATCGAAGTGTTCTTGCGTCGCCCAGTGCGGCACCAAGTTGGAATTGGCGATCATCACCCGCGGTGCATCGGCGTGCGTGCGAACAACGCCAACCGGCTTGCCGCTTTGCACCAGCAACGTCTCATCTGCTTCTAACTTCTTCAGGCTCTCGATGATTGCATCAAAGCACTCCCAGTTACGCGCCGCCTGTCCGCGGCCTCCGTACACCACCAGGTCCTGGGGACGTTCCGCCACTTCTGGATCCAAATTGTTCATCAGCATGCGCATGGCGGCTTCAGCGGCCCAGGTCTTGCAGGTGCGCTGGTTTCCGCGCGGGGCGCGAACGACTCGATGTGCAATGGTGGTCATGGCGGTGCGATTGTAGGCACGAAAGCCAACATATTGACAGCCATTGCCCCGTGCAATTCAAGTTCCGGCTCGGCAAACAATCGCCACCCGCGCCCCGGCAGCACGCGGCGCGCCTATTTCAAGCCTCCACGAACGCGCGCGCCTTCACCAGCTGCGCCACTTGCAGGATGTCCGGCGCCGGTGATCGATCGCCTTCCAGCCGCGGCACATGGCGACGCACTTCGGCATGCAGCGCTTCAACGCCCGCGCCTGATCGCAACGGCCGCTGGTATTCCAATCCTTCGCACATGACCAACAGTTCAATGGCAATCACATCAGTGGCAAGTCGAACCGCTGCGCGCAAATGATTGGCGCTGGTGGCGCCCATCGAGTTGTAGTCTTCGATCCCCGCGCTGGTGACCACGTTGTGCGCGCTGGCCGGATGTGCAAGCACTTGCAATTCATTGCAACACGCTGCTGCCGTGTACTGCGCAATCATGTAACCACTATTGACGCCCGGATTGCTGCTCAAGTATGGACGCACCGGATTCTGTGGATCGTTCGCCGCCAAGATCCAGAAGGTACGGCGTTCGGAAATTCCTGCAACGGTCACCAGTGCCAACTTTGCAGCATCAAGTGCCAGCGCCAGCGGCATTCCGTGAAAGTTCCCGCCCGAGAGAATGTCTGCCCGACCAGCTTCGGTGGTGCTTGCAAACACCAACGGATTGTCAGTCACTCCGCCGAGTTCCCGCTCAATCACTCCGCGCGACCACAGCATGGAATCAAGCGCGGCGCCTAATACTTGCGGGCTGCAGCGGAACGAATACGGATCCTGCACGCGCGGATCATCCTGCGCGTGCGCAGGCAAAATGGTGCTTCCCTGCAGTTGGTCCAGTACCGCCGCCGCTACCGCTTGTTGCCCCGGCTGATTGCGTGCAGCATGAATGCGCGGATCAAGGAACGCGTCGGTGGCGCGGCAGGCATCAATGGCAAGCGCAGTTGTCCGCATGGCTGCTTGCAAGAGCGCTTCCATGTCATGCATCGCAAGCGCACCGATCGCGCACATGTAGTGCGTCCCGTTGATGAGCGCCAATCCTTCCTTGGCAGCAAGTGGCACGGGGCGCAGATTTACAGCACTCAGTGCATCGCGCCCCGACATGCGTTGCCCGCCAAGCATCGCTTCGCCTTCACCAAGGAACACCAGCGCCAAGTGTGCGAGCGGGGCAAGGTCACCTGATGCACCAACGGAACCACGGCTCGGTACCACCGGGTGAACGCCTGCGTTCAACATGCTGACGATCAACTCCACCAATTCAGGACGGACCGCGCTGCGTGCGCGACAGAGACTGGCGGACAAGATCACCATCATGCCGCGCACGACTTCTTCGTCAGCAGCGTCACCGACGCCGGCGGCATGGCTGCGCACCAAATTTGCTTGTAAGTCATTCAGATCCTTGTCAGCCACGCGAACGCGCGACAGCGAACCGAACCCTGTATTGATTCCATAGAGTGCTTCCCCTTCAGCCATGCGCCGCTCCAGCGCAGCACGCGCGCCGGCCATGGAGTTGCGCGCCTCCGGGCTGATGCGCACCGGCTGGCGGTTGCGCGCCACGGCCGCAACCTGCTTAATAGTGAGGGGCGAACCATCAAGGATCACGGCATCCTTGGCGTTGGGACGGTCGGGGGAGACACTTGGCATCAGGTGCAAAGATACGCAGGGCTTGCGTCCGCCGCGCGGGGCGGGTACGACTGTCGCCATGCAGAACCCGTTCGCGCGCTACTCGGTCCTATTTCTTGGCATTGCAGCGTGCATTCTTGTCATGCTGCCGGTTCTGCCGTTCTTGGCCAGCCCCCGCGGCGTGGCTGGCCCCACCTGCACCGACGCGGTCCATCCAGCAACCGCCGCGCTCGCTCTCGGCCTTGGATCGGCAGTGTGTTGTGCCATCGCGTGCGTCGTTGGTCGGCTGATCAATGCTGCCGTTGGACTCTTCGTCCTCGGCTGTGGGCTCGCCGTGATTTCCGGTCAATCGGGCACGATTCTTGATGCCGCGTTCGACGGCGACTCACTTCTACCGATCGCCTTTGAAACCCTCGCGTGGTCAGGCGCCGTACTGTTGATGTCGGTCATCGTCTTCCGCGTGTCCGGCCCGCTCTTAGATCTCCCTGCACGCACGAAGGGCGGGGCGTTCATTCATGAAGTCTTCAATTCTGACGCTGGCCGCGCATTGGCAGCGGGGGTCCTTGCGGTGGCCGCCATGTACCTCCTCTCGCGCACGGAACTCAAGGGTCAGGCGATCGGCGCTGCCGTCCTCGGCGGCGTTGCCACTGCGTTCCTCGGTCGGCGCTTGGTTGGCGATTCTCAGCCGATTCTCCTGATGGCTACGCCGGTCTTTGCGATTGGGATTGCGCAGCTCTTCACCGCCTACACCCTGAAAGCGCCACTGGATCAAGTGGTGGTGCAGCGCGGGCTTCCGGGTTGGTCAATGGCCATGCCCGTGGATATTGCCGCCGGCACCCTGATTGGCATTCCCATGGGTCTTGGGTGGACCAAGCCCGCTGAAACCGACGAGTGACCTGCGTACACTTGTTGGAATGTCCCTTCTCGTCACCGGAACCATCGGAATTGACACACTGCACGCACCCACAGGCGAGGCCATTGGAGTCCTCGGCGGAAGTTGCGCGTACTTCGCAGCAGCTGCCAGCCAGCTGACGCCAGTACGCGTGGTCGGCGCCGTCGGCGGTGATTGGCCAGAAGCGCACGAGAAGCAATTCCGCGCATTCCCTAACGTGTGCTTGCAAGGACTTGAGCGTCGCCCGGGAAGCCAAACATTTGCGTGGGGCGGCCGATACTTCGACAACATGAATCGGCGCGAGACGCTCTTCACGCGTCTTGGAGTCTTGGAAGAAGCGCCGCCAGCTGTGCCGGCCTCGTACCTTGATAGCAAGGTGTTGTTCCTTGCCAACACGCACCCGCTCGTGCAACTTGATTTGCTGCGTCGCTTCCCAAACAAGCCGCTCGCCGTGTGCGACACCATGGATCTATGGATCAATATTGCTCGTCCGGAACTCATGAATCTCTTGGCCGAAGTGGACGGCGTGATCATGAACGATGAAGAGGCGATGCAACTCACCGATTGCCGCAACGTGGTCAGCGCGGGTCGTGAAGTCCTCAAGAACGGACCGCGCCATTTCGTGGTGGTCAAGAAGGGTGAGCACGGCGCCATCTTGGTGCATCGCGACGGCGTCGCCAGTATTCCTGCGTTTCCTGCGGATCTTTCCCAGGTGATCGATCCAACCGGCGCAGGCGACACCTTTGCCGGTGGATTCATGGCGCACCTTGCACGTACCGGTAAGCATGACTTTGAAACGCTGCGCCACGCCATGGCGTGGGGCACCGTGCTTGCAAGTTTCACCATCGAAGCGTTCGGGCTCGATCGGCTCTCGCGGCTGACTGCTGGACAGATTGATGATCGCTACCGCGCATTCCGCGCCATGATGGCGTTCGACCATCGCAGCTGACACGGGACATCACTATGAAGATCACACCTTTCTATCGCGCGCTCAACTCGACCGCGCTCCGGATGTTCCTTTGCACTATCACCGCGTTCAGTGCAGTTCGCGCGCATGCGCAGTGGGTTCCCTTTGACAGTCTGCCCGGTGCGCAACGGGTGAGTGCGATCGAAAGTCCCGGCGGTTCTGCGGGTCGCGTCAGTGACGTGCGCTGGGACATTCCCGGCGAGCGCGTCTGGTTTCAGTATGCGGGTAAATGGAAATCGGTGGCGTTGTCCGGCGATGCAACATTGACGGTGCCTGAAGGCACTGAACCACCGTCCGCCACTGCGCGGCCGCAGACCTACCGCGCGCCGAAGGGCGGTCGAGCGAAGCAGGCGACGCGGGTTCCGAGTCCGAATGGTGCATGGAACGCAGTGTTTCAAGATTTCAATGTGCTTCTGGAGCCGGAGGGCGAGCCTGCCAATCGCGCGGCGATCCATGCCACCGACAACGGAACCAACAAGCATTGGTTCGGCAGCGCGGATTGGGTCTACGGCGAAGAACTTGATCAGAACTCAGCCATGTGGTGGTCGCCCGACTCCAAGCTGATTGCCTTTTACGACTTTGATGAATCGCCAGTCAAGGACTATGTGCTGCTGGGCGGGCTGACCACCACGCGAACCCGCGCACTTTCCTCTGGCTATCCGAAGCCAGGTGATCAAAACCCGATCGCCAAGCTAGAGATCTACAACCTTGCCACTGGCAAGCGCACGCCGATTGATGTTGGAAGTGATCCCGAACAATATGTGTACGGCGTCGAATGGACTCCCAAGGGTGACGCGCTCTTGTGGTTTCGATGCAACCGTCACCAAGACACGTTGCAGCTGATGGCTACTGATCCGGTTACTGGTATATCGCGCACACTAATCACGGAGAAACAGTCGACGTGGCAGAAGAATTCGCCCGCATTGCAATTCCTTGCGGACGGATCGCGCTTCTTGTGGGAATCGGAATCAAACGGATTCTCTAATTGGGAACTCTGGGATCTCAATAAAGGGAAACTCCTCCGTCTCACCGATGATCCGTGGGTCAATGAAGCGATCGTGAATATCGATGAAGCATCTGGATGGATGTACTACTCCGCGCGTTCGAGCCAGACCGGTATCAATTCGCAATTGCACCGCGTACAACTTGATGGATCGCGGCGCGAGCGGCTCACCACGGAAGATCTGCACTATTCATCATTCTTGGTGGCGCCTGACAATGCGCACTTTGTAGCCACCAAGCAGTTTGTGGATGTACCGCCCTCGGCATCGCTGTACACCATGGACGGTAAAGAAGTGGCGCAGCTCACCAAGCCAGCTGCTGATCCGTATGGCAAGAAGGGTATGCCCAAGCCAGAATTCCTACGGATGACTGCCGCCGACGGTAAGACTGAGCTCTATGGAATCCTCTACAAGCCAAAGGACTTTGATCCATCGCGCAGCTATCCGTTGGTGGTTGATGCTTACGGTGGTCCGCTGATTGCCACCGTCTCGCCGCGCTTTGGAAGTTACGAAGCGCAGACGGAATTGGGCGTCTTGATTGCCAAGGTGGACAATCGCGGCACTCCTGGACGTGGCAAGGCATTTGAAGATGCCACCTACATGAAGCTTGGTGGCGCTGATGTTGATGATCAAGCGCAACTGGTGAAAGAACTGAGTAAACGCTCGTACGTTGATTCCAAACGCGTGGCGATCATGGGGCATAGTTACGGCGGATACATGGCATTGATGGCCGTGCTTCGGTACCCGCAAACTTTCCAAGTCGCAGTTGCCGGTGCACCGCCCACGGACTGGCGCCAGTACGACACCATCTATACGGAACGCGCCATGCGCACTCCCCAGGAAAATGCCGAAGGCTATGACGCTGGAAGCGCAGTCAAGCTTGCAACAAAACTCAAGGGCAGGGTGTTGCTGCTGCACGGAATGGTGGACGACAATGTGCACCCATCCAACACCTTTGCGATCGCGCAGGTGTGGCAGGCTTCGAACATTCCGTTCGAAATGATGTTGTTCCCCAACGCAGACCACGGCATCGGCAGTCCAACCTACGAAAGTGCCAAGTGGAGTTTCATCTTGCGCAACTTTGGCATGTGGAGCCAGGCGCCGCTCGGCGCGCCAGCAGCGGTTGCCAAACCAGCGGCCGCCACCATCGCGCCTGATGCGGGTAACGCTGAGAAGCCGATGAAACCGGGGTGAATCCTGCCCCCGCCATGCCTCTTCCTCCAGACCGCAGCCATGTCCGCACCGAGCACCGCAACCCGGCGTCCGCGCACTTGGACACGCTCGACGCAGCTGGCATTGCAGCGCTGATGGTTGAGGATCACCGCGCTGTCATTGAAGCAGTGGCGGCGGCGGCTCCAGCAATCGGTGCGCTGGTGGAAGCGATGGTTCCCAAGTTCCGCGCAGGTGGCCGACTGATGTACTTCGGTGCAGGCACAAGCGGTCGTCTTGGAGTGCTCGACGCAAGCGAGTGCCCGCCGACATTCATGTCAGACCCGGCGCAAGTGGTTGGCATCATTGCCGGAGGTGACTCTGCGCTTCGCCGCTCCAGCGAGGGACGCGAAGACGAATGGGATGGCGCGCTTGCGGAGCTCGAGCGGCTCGTCGTTGGTCCACTCGACACAGTGATTGGTATCGCCGCGGGCGGCACTACTCCGTATCCACTTGGTGCCATCCGTCTTGCGAAGGGGCGCGGCGCAGCCACGGGGTTCATCGCCTGCGTGCCGATGGAGCAACCAACCGACTGCGATCATTTCATCGTCCTTGACACTGGCCCCGAGGTACTCACGGGCAGCACCCGACTGAAAGCCGGCACCGCCACGAAACTTGCCTTGAACTGCATCACCACCGCGCTCTTCACGCGCCTTGGCAAGGTGCGCGGCAACCTCATGGTGGACGTCTCGGCTACCAACGACAAATTGATTGATCGGGCCATCCGCACGGTGCGGCAGTTCGATCCCTCGCGCTCCCGTGACGAAGCCTGGGCACTTCTTGAGGCCAATGGCCGTTCGGTAAAGCGCGCCATTGAGGTTCCAAATTGGCAGCCAGCCCTGCACGGCGAACGGGTTCACCTGCGACCGATGCGTCCCGATGACATTGATGCGCTGCACGCCGCCGCCAGCGACCCGCTGATCTGGGAGCAGCATTCCGAGCGCGATCGCCACGAACGCGCCGTATTCGAGCGCTACTTCGCAGGCGCACTCGCGAGCGGCGGTGGACTGGTAGCCCTCGACCTGACCGGTCGAATTATTGGTGCCACCCGTTACTACGAATGGAATCCAACCGATCGTTCAGTAGTGATTGGCTACACGTTTCTCGAACGTTCTCACTGGGGCAATGGCACCAACCACCAGATCAAGCAACTCATGCTCGAGCACGCGTTCCGATGGGCGCGCACTGCGTGTTTCCACGTTAGTCCCGGCAACGTCCGCTCACAGCGAGCGTTGACGCGGATCGGTGCACGGTTGGATCGCCAAGAGGACGTCCTCGTCGGTGGCGTGATGACCCCGCGCATGATCTACAGCATTCAATCCGTTCCGAAATGATGATTCGCGCGCCTGTTGTTAAGTGAGTGCCGCCTGCGTCAGGAAGCCTGGGCATTGCCGGGACTGCCAGCGCACACCGCACACATCCAAAAACAAGAAGAGCCCCGCGTGATGCGGAGCTCTTCTCGTTTGGTTCGATTCAGTTACGAATCGACGGTGGTGTTTAGCCAACCATCGACTTGAGGGCCTTCATCGGGCGCACCTTGATTTTGCGCGAAGCCGGCTTGGCCTTGACGAGCATGCGCTCGCCTGGCTTAAACGGATTGTCCTTCTCGTACGACTTGGTCGCAGGCTTGTTGATGACCATGATCTTCATCATGCCATGTACCACGAAGACGCCAGAGCCCTTCTTGCTCAGGTCCTTCTTCATAATGTTTCCGAGTTCCTCGAACACCGCGACCACTTGCTTCCTTGGGAGCTTGGTCTTCTCGGCGATCATCTTGAGGGTCTCGCCCTTACTGCGGGGCTTCGTTGCGGTTGCCATCCTGACGTCCTTTCTGCCGGGCTGTCCATATATGTGTGCGGACAGACCGGAAAGCTTGCGAAACTGGGCTCACTGCCCAGATACGGAGGCAAATATAGGGTTTTTTAGGATGGACGCAAGGGGTAACACAGCTCCGTCTAGTGGTTTTGCACCGATTTCGCAGATTTTCCCGTGTTTCAAGTGGTTACCCCAACGTCCACACCGGGTTTGGCGGTTTCTCAACCCGGAAACGAGGTCCGGTGAAGCCCCTTACACCCGGCTCAGGCCTTCACCGCCCCGGTCGTCGGCCGACCCACCGAGTGGTACTCAAACCCCTCGTGAGCCATTTGCGCCGGGCGGAACAGGTTGCGCCCGTCAAACACCAGCGCATGCTTAAGCCGGCGCTTGATCTCCGCAAAGTCTGGCGAGCGGAACTCATTCCACTCCGTGCAGATCACCAACGCATCAGCGCCATCAAGCGCGGAATACATGTCCTTCGACTGTGGAATCTGTGGCTCCTCATGCGCCAAGTTGGGCATCGCCACCGGGTCATACGCAACAACCGTTGCACCGGCCGCCATCGCAAATTTCATCAGCACAATTCCTGGTGCTTCACGAATGTCATCGGTGCGCGGCTTGAACGCAACGCCCCAGAACGCCAGCGTGCGTCCCTTGAGTCCTGCGCTGCCGAATCGCTTCTCAACCTTCTTCCAGAAATGCCCGCGCTGATCTTGATTGACTTCATGCACCGCCGCATTGAGCTTGCAATCAAAGTCCTTGCCACGCCCCATGCCAACAACAGCTTGCGTGTCCTTTGGAAAGCAACTGCCGCCATAACCAAGGCCGGGATACAAGAACTGATTCCCGATCCGCTTGTCAGCGCACATACCTTCGCGCACTGATGCAACATCAGCGCCCATGTATTCGCACAGATTGGCAATCTCATTGATGAAGGAAATCTTGCACGCCAGCATGGCGTTCGACGCATACTTCACCATTTCCGCGCTGCGAACATCCATCAAATAGATCGGATTCCCGTTACGAACGAACGGTTCGTACAGATCACGCATAGTGTTGGCGGCCTCTTCGCTCTCCACGCCGCACACGATTCGATCGGGCTTCATGAAGTCACTGATCGCATCGCCTTCCTTCAGGAACTCCGGATTGTCGGCAATGTGAAATGGCACCTTGGTCAGGCTCTTAATCAGGTCGCGCACTGCATGGCTCGTGCCAACCGGCACCGTGCTCTTCACTACAACGGTCTTTGGCTTTCCAACTGGGCCAATCTTCTCAAGCGCACCAGCAATGTCCCGCGCGACGGCCAGCACATATTGCAAGTCAGCGCTGCCGTCTTCATCGCTTGGTGTACCGACGCAAATGAAGATGGTCTCGGCATCCTGATACGCAGCCTGCTTGTCGAGCGTGAAATGAATGCGGCCAGATTGAATGTTGCGCGCCAACATCTCCGTGAGACCAGGCTCATAGATCGGGCTCTCGCCGCGCTTGAGTTTCTCAATCTTCCGCGCATCAACATCAAGGCACGTCACCTGATTGCCAGTCTCTGCAAAGCACGCACCCGTGACGAGTCCAACGTATCCAGTGCCAACCATGGTGAGTTTCATTATTCGTTCGACTCCGTGTGCGTGTTTCGATCTGAGTAGCCGTTAGGCGTGTGAAGTACCAGTCCCGTGCCGGCGGTGACTCCCATGTGCCTCATTTGCACCCATAGCAAACCCGTCACGAGGCGCGAGAGTTTACATCACTTGATCGTGCGTCTAACTGCAGTAGCGCACGCTTGATTCCGAGCATCGGCCCGCTCTGCCGCGCATCTCCCGCGTAACCGCCGATCCAGTCACCCGAACCCACCACCCGGTGACAGGGCACCACGATCGGCATGGGATTCCTGCGCATCGCTTGCCCGGCCGCGCGCGCAGCCCGTGGACTACCCGCCGCTGCCGCCAGCCAGGCATAACTGCGCGTCTCACCACGGGGAATCGAGCAACACGCCCGCCAGCACGCCTTCTGAAACGCAGTGCCTTCTGCAAGCGGCACATCACTAAAGTCATCAAGACTTCCCGCAAGCCACGCCTCAATCCGCACCCGAAGCAGCAGCGCCTGTTGCGCATCCCGGGTGAGCAGGGTGACCGAACCTCCCGGCGTCTGCACCACCAGCGGCACGCGGGCGCGGACCGCCCCGGTACCCACGGTTTCGCCATCGCCACGCGCCGCCGCGCCCTCGGCGTCACAAACTCGGGTGGAAATTTCAGTGGCAATCGCATTCATTGCACCGCAAAGCCTACATGCCCGCCGGAGTACGATTGGTCCTCAATGACTACCGCCGCCCGACCATCAGCGTTCGCCGCGCCCGCCTCTCTTGATGCCATGTCCCGCGAGTTGGTGGACCTTGTCGCCGCACAAGATCCCGACATCGCTGCGCTCATGGCCAAGGAAGCCGACCGTCAGGCGAGCACGCTTGAACTGATCGCCAGCGAGAATCATGTCACCCCCGCAGTGATGCACGCGGCCGGCAGTTGGCTGACCAACAAGTACGCCGAGGGCTACCCCGGCAAGCGCTATTACGGCGGTTGTGAGTTTCACGACCAGATTGAAGACATCGCCCGCGACCGCGCC
>NSIA01000195.1 GCA_002737585.1 Planctomycetaceae bacterium
CGGCGCCGACTTGGCAAACTTCCTGACGCTGTGGAGCTGATTCAGACCCTGATCAGTTGCGCTCCCAGGCTCCAGCGAGGGCATCTGAGGGCCGGTTGGCGTCCTCAGGGCTTCCCGCGCGTGCTCCCTGGCTCTGGCCCTGGTTCTGGCTCTGGTTCTGGGCCTCCTCTGCCTGCGCAGCATCCACGGCTTCCTTGGCGATGGTGCCATCCTTGCCAACCTGCTCAAAGCGCACGCTGACCCGCTTGCTGACGCCGCGCTGCGGCATGGTGATGCCGTAGAGCTGGTCGCAGGACTGCATGGTGCGCTTATGGTGAGTGATGACAATGAAGTGGCTGCCGGAGAGGAATTCACGGAGCACGTTGCAGAAACGCTCCACGTTGGCCTCGTCCAGTGCGGCATCCACCTCGTCCAGGATGCAGAACGGGCTTGGCTTGCTCTTGAAGATGCTCATCAATAGAGCAACGGCCGTCATGGTCTTCTCTCCGCCAGAGAGCTGACTGATGACGCGCGGCTCCTTGCCTGGTGGCTTGGCGCGAATTTCCACGCCCGACTCCAAGATGTTCACCTCGCCGGTGACTTCGTCAGGAACCAGGAACAGGTCAGCACTACCGCCGCCAAACAGGCGTCGGAACATGCCGCCGTTACCCGCAAAGTTCTCACGAACTGTATTGAACACCTGCTCAAAGCGAACGCGCGTGACCGCGTCAAGCTGCACGATGAGTTCGCCAAGCAGGGTGGTCGCGGAATCGATGTCGCTGACTTGGCGAACCAATTCCTCGTTGCGCTGCTCCAGCTGCCCCTCTTCCTCGATGGAGTCGAGGTTGACGTTGCCAAGCTTGCGGATTTCGTCCTTGAGTCCAGCCAGTTCCTTCTCAGCAGCACCGCGGTTGGTCTGTGCCCACTCAGGCAGCGCCCGCGCGGCAACATGTTCGGCATAGCCGGTGCCAAGGTCCAGTTCCAGGTCGCTGAGCGCAGACTCTTCCAACGCCTCGCGCTTGATTTCCACCTCACGGCGCCCAAGTTCCACGCTGTTCCAGTTGCGCTCCAAGATGTGTGCCTGGTCGCGGGCAATGCGCAGCGCGGTGGCTGCCTCTTCGGTACTCCGTTGCGCTGCGGCAACCGCCACGGCGGCGCCTTCCAAGCCCTCAGTGAGCCCAACAAGTTCTACGGCAGCGGCCTCGGAGGCCACACGTGCTTCCGCAATGGTGGACTCGTAACGATCGATCTGCTGCTTGCGCCGGTCAGCCTGCTCAGCCGCGTGCACACGCTGCCGTTGTTGCTCATCCCGGGAAAGTTCAGCGGACCGACGCTCGCGGCGCAAGACATCAAGTGCTGAATTGCGTTCGCTGCTAGTAACGCGAGCGGTGGAAAGTGCTTCCGCTGCGGCCTCCGCTTTGGCAATTGCCTTGGTGGCGTCTGCATCGGCAACCGCGTGGCGACCGACCAATGCTTCCAGCATGGCACGTGCGCGTCCAAGCCGCTCGTCCACCTCAGCGCGTTCCGTACTCAGGGTACGAATGCGCCGCATCAGTTCATCGGATTCCAAGGAAAGCGTGGACTGTTCATGTTCAACGCGCTGGATCATCTGCTCGCAGCGATCGCGTTGGTACTCAGCATCAATGATGCCGCGCCGAACATTGGAGAGGCGGTCTTCCACCTGGCGGTGGCGAAGGCGCGCTTCATCGGAGCGGGCAAGCAACACAGCGGCTTCACCCTCCAACAGTTCCATCTCAATGGCCAAGATCGTCAACCGCTGGGTCAGTTGCGCCAACTCAGCGCGCCGAGCCAAGAGGCCTTCGCCCGCGCCGTTGCCGGTGGGGGTACCCACGGTGACGCGCCCGAGGGCGTCGACCAACTCGCCAGCACGGGTAACGATCCGAGCACCCGCATGGGTGGTAGCCGAAGCGTCCAGGGCGGTGGCCAAGTCAGCAACTACCCAGGTGTCCGCCAACAGGCGATGCACCAGCGTGGCAGCGGCGTCGCGCACCCGCACGGTGGCGGATACCGGCGCAATTCCGGGGCGGGTTTCGCGTACGGCGGCGTTCACGGCCGGCAATTCCGCCGAGGCCATGGTCACTCGGCCGCGCACGGTGGCGCAGGTCGTCGCAACGGCAAGCACGGAATCTCCGTTGTCCACCACTAGCAATTCCAGATCGCGGCCCAGCGCGGCTTCAGCGGCCGCGGCGTCTGCCATCTCGGTTTCGATCCAGTCGCCCAGGATGCCAAGGACGGAAGGGAAGCGATCGCGGTCGCCAACTACCTCGCGCACCGCTTCATCAACGCCTTCACGGGCGCGTTGCATTTCTTCCAAGAGTCGGCTGCGGCTCTCAACGGCCGTTCGCTCATCGCGCAACTCGGAGAGTCGGCGTGAAAGTCCAGCATGGCGATCGCCAAGCGATGTGGCATCAGAAATATGGATGTGCACATCGGACTCCAGGCGAACCGCCTCGTCCAGTGCCACCATGCGGCGCACCACGTGCTGGTTGCGCGCCGCGCGTTGCGCGTCAAGCTCAATGATGAACGGCTCACGACGACGCTCAATGCGGGAAAGTTGCTCTTCCAGTCCGCGCTCACGCTCATCGACCGAGGCCAGATGCGAAGCAGTGCGGGAGATTTCCCGATCGGCAGAGACGGTTTGCTCGCGCAGACGATCCGCCGCTAGGCGGGTCTGTTGCGCGGCTTCCGCGGTTCGAGCACGCGCATCAGACGCGGTCATGACACCGCGCTCAGCTTCGTTCGCTGCCTCGGCTGCACCGGCCACGCGCTCAGCGGTGTCGTCAATCTGTGCAGTGAGTTCAGTGATGCGCGCCTCCAGTTCAGCCAAGCGCATCGAGTCAGAAGCGGCCTGTTCGCGCACTTCACTCAGCCCTCGACCAGCCAGCTCCATGCGCTGGGCAGCCTGCTTCTCCGTGCCGAGCGCCTCAATGCGGCGCTGCTCCAGCGCGCGCTGTGCGTCCTGCGCTGTTTGGCGGATGCCTTCCACTTCATTACGTCGGTCTTCAAGGAGCGCAATGGCGCCGGACAACTCTTGACGATCGCGCTCCAGACTTGCCAATTGGCTCGTGAGGCCGGAAAGCTGCTCGCGGTACTCGTGGTACAGGTCAAATGCCACTGCTTGCCGCAGTTCACGACGCCGCAAATCAAGCGTCTGGAAGCGACGTGCCTTCTCTGCCTGACCCTTCACAACGCGTAGACGGCGCTCAGTGCTTGCAAGTTGTTCGCGCACCAGAACCAGGTTCTTCTCAGCGCTCTCCAGTTTGCGCTGCGCTTCTACTTTGCGCGCGCGGAACTTGGCAACACCAGCTGCTTCTTCAAGAATCGTCCGACGTTCAAGCGGGGCGGCGCGCAACATGGCGTCCACCTTTCCCTGCTCAATGATGGAATAGGCATCGTTACCGATACCCGTATCCATGAAGAGTTCCTTGATGTCACGCAAGCGCACCTTGCGCCCGTTGATCAGGTACTCGCTGCGACCGTCGGCATAGAGTCGACGGGTGACTTCCACTTCGTCGGTGTCGACGGGAAGGCCGCGATGGCGCACGGCGTGGCGATTGACCGCCATACTTCCGTCGGCGTCGTCTTCGTCGACGTGTTCGGAATGTTCAGCGCGCGCGTCAACTTCGGCGGCTAGTACGGCCGGAGCTGGCGCAAGCCGGGCTTGCTCTTCAGCAGTCAGCACTGGGTTGTCAAAGACCAAAGTTACACTTGCCATACCGCATGGCTTGCGCGTGGCGCTGCCTGCGAAAATGACATCAAGCATGGCGCCACCACGCAGGCTCTTGGCACTGCGTTCGCCAAGTACCCACTTGATAGCGTCAACGACGTTGGACTTACCGCATCCGTTTGGTCCGACCACGCCAATGATCGGCGCGTCGAAACGGAATTCGGTGGTGTCGGCAAAACTCTTGAAGCCGCTCAGAACGAGTCGGGAAAGTCGCAAGGCAAGACCTCCTGTCGGGTATTCGTCGCGTCCCTTCCTGGAACGCGCGGCTCATATGGACAACTCAGACCGCCAGCCCCGAGCAAGGGGCGATTGGTCAACGTGGGACAGTATCCTTCCGCGCCTTCGCGGCATCAAGTCCAGATCCGACGGAAGCTGTCTCTAAATCGCTTCCTCGGCTGGCTCCAATCTCCGAAATACTCCTCGGGCCAACCTCGTCAGAATCGGAATCTCCGTCTTCTGCCGTAAATTCAGGTCTCAAATCCTTCTCGCCCTTGTCATCCCGGAGTACCTCGGCCAGGATTCGGTCCTGCTCGGCCCGGAAATCGCAGTCGATATATTTAAGCCTCCAGAGCGCGTGGAGGGCACCGATGGTCTCGCTGTAGGTGAAATTGAGGCCGGACTCCGGTCGGTCGGGGGTGGGGCGTCGGGCAAAGTAACTGACCATGGAAGACATATCCGGCTTCACACGGTCAACCACCGCCGGCGTTTCTGGGCGTTCGCGATAGAAGACTTCCAGAAGTTTGTCGCCTTCGTCCGCCTTGATGATCAACCGACCACTCCACGTGTAGAGCGTCATGGGGCGCTTCACTTCCACGTCTTCGCCGAAGATCACAATGCGGGGCTGTCCACTCTGTGACACGTAAATCATCTTGTACTTACTAGGCACAATGTTCAGTACAAACTTCTTACCCATCTCGATACCGATGATGTGCGGATCGCGGCGCTTATCGAGCGCCTCAAATGCAGCGAGACGAATTTCAACATCCGGGTCGTTGAGCAACTCGCGTAAGCCAATTTCAATTTCCGCATTGACGCCCATGCGCCCAAGCAGTTTGATCGATTCGGTTCGATAGGTAATAGAGTCGCTGCTGCGCGCCATCTGCAGCAGCGGCGGTACCGCCAACATGTCGTTCAGCTTCGCGCCCGTATTCAATGCCGCAAAGCGCGGTTGCTCTTCGGGGTATTCGTAGAGATCCTGAATCATCGGTAGCGCGCGCTTGCCAAGTGCTTGCCAGCGCCAACTAGCCGCACCTGCCGCACCTGGGTTGGAGAGCAACGAACGCCGAATCGCCATGGCGGTTTGTTCCGCGTTCTCAACATTCAATGGGGTGTGTCGAACCAGTTCTGCAAACTCTCCAGTGCGCCTGCGGTACGAAGGTGGCACGGTCAAATCAATCGTTTCGCCGGAACGACCATGCGCAGTCTGGTCTTTTTGCTTGGATTCAAGCGGAAACAACGTATTGATGGTGTTCTGAATGCTTTCCGATCGTGAATGACTCGGCGTCTGCAAGCGCAACTTCAGCTTCATGTCCTTGCTGAGTGTTCCGCCATCAAGAATGCGTCCACTGCTACGGTTGATGGCGTCACGTTGCGTTGCGTTTGGCTCAACAAAGGGATTGATGACGATGGAACCGGCGCCCTCGGCCAACGGAAATGGCTGCCGACTACCCGTGTACAGCAGACCGGGTCGCAGGTCTGCTACTAACAGACGACCACCTTCGAGGCTGGTGGTCGACGTTCCCGGAGCCGTGGTCACGCGAATATCGAAGCGCGAACCCTTGGGGGCACCCGGAGGAATCACGCCTTCAACGATCACCACCGCGGAATCGCTTGAATTCAGCAACTGCTGCGGGGTCATCTTCGGCGAGCCAGGCGCGCCGCTTCCAAAGCCCCGCTTAGCCAGTTCCTGCGAAAGGAACGCGCGCACGTCCGAAGGCATTTGCCGACTTCCCGTGTCGCGCAGACCAACCACAATTCCGTATCCGCGCACTACCACTGGATCGAATCCAACGAGCGACGTTTCCGACGCCACTGTGCCGCGCATGATTGGATCGATGTCTGTAGCCGCTACTGCTACAGCATCGCGATTGACTGCCGCCTTCTGCAGCGCAGGGTCAGCACGTTCCACCATCATGTCTGCGCATCCGATGATCACCACGCTGGCCGCCACCGTGGCGACTGCCCTGGCCGTGATCCAGCGAAGTGCTCGGATCGTGGTCATAGGGGAGGGCATAGGGGCACGAACGTTGGTGGGCGATTGCCGGGGCATACGGGCCATACGGGAAGTCAAATGGGCGCTACTGGATTCGAACCAGTGACCACTGCTGTGTAAAAGCAGCGCTCTTGCCACTGAGCTAAGCGCCCCAATGGTTTGGGGAGGATACAGACCTACAATCCGTTCGCAGTGCTCGAACGGATCCGTCGACTTCAGGAGCTCCTTGCGGGCTGTCCCGCCCAGGAACAGCCCGGATTTCGTCGTCGACTGGCTGGATTAACGCGGGGCAGCGGGCGGCAGGAGCCTTCTGAGAGTGCCGTGACTGCCGTGGAGCGCGATATTGTCCGCAGCAGCGAGCGCCGGGCAGCCCGAGCGCAGCGTGTCCCTCCGGTCACCTATCCGGACGATTTGCCGGTAGCGCAGGCACGAGACCGCATCCGGGACGCCTTGGTCCGCCACCAGGTGGTGATCGTGAGTGGCGATACCGGCTCCGGAAAGACCACGCAGTTGCCCAAGATTTGCCTGGAGGCGGGGCGGGGCGTTGATGGCCTGATCACCATGACCCAGCCGCGCCGGATTGCTGCACGCAGCGTGGCCGCGCGCATTGCCGCAGAACTGCAAACAACACTCGGCGGCACGGTGGGGTTCAAGGTTCGCTTTGATGATCGCACTTCGGAACACTCCCTGGTGCGCGTCGTCACTGACGGCGTTCTGCTTGCAGAGATCGAACGCGACCCACTGCTCTTGCGCTCCGACACTGTCATCGTTGATGAAGCGCACGAACGCAGTCTGAACATCGACTTCTTGCTTGGCTATCTCAAGCGCCTCCTACCCAAGCGCCCGGATCTCAAGGTGATTGTTGCATCCGCAACCATCGATGTCGATCGCTTCAGTGAGCACTTTGGAAATGCACCAGTGGTGCAAGTGGATGGTCGATTGCATCCCATTGAAACACGGTGGCGACCGCTTGATGATGAAGCATCGGACAGTTCGCCAGCAGAGCGTGCAGTGAAGGGCGTTGAGGAATGTCTTGACTCCGGTCCCGGCGACATTCTGGTCTTTCTTTCTGGAGAGCGCGATATTCAGGATGCTGCCGATGCACTCTCACGCGTGCCCGCGGCGCGCGGTGTGGAAGTGCTGCCGCTCTACGCGCGCCTGCCCGTAGCGGAACAGGATCGCGTCTTTCATGTTGGCCGATCGCGCCGGATCATTCTGGCTACCAATGTTGCTGAAACCAGCGTCACCGTGCCCGGCATTCGCTTCGTTGTTGACACCGGAATTGCACGTATTGCACGGTGGTCCGGGCGTACCCGGGTCTTGCGTCTACCGGTCGAGCCGATCGCGCGCGCTTCTGCTGATCAGCGCAAGGGTCGCTGCGGCCGCGTCGGGCCGGGCGTGTGTATTCGCCTGTATTCCGAAGAGGACTTTCTCGCGCGTGAACCATTTACTGCACCCGAACTGCTGCGCACCAATCTTGCCAATGTCATCCTGCAAATGAAGGCACTGGGGCTTGGAGAGATTGCCCAATTCCCGTTCTTGGAAACACCCAGCCCGCGCTTAGTCGCAGAGGGCCTGGAAACACTCGCCGAACTTGGTGCTGTGGACCGTCGTGGAGATTTAACGGCGTTGGGAAAGCGGATGGCTACATTGCCCGTTGACCCGCGGCTCGCACGCACCGTCCTTGCTGCGATCGATGAAGGCGCGCTCGCCGAAGGCCTGGTCATTGCCGCCGCACTTTCGATTCAGGATCCACGTGAACGTCCCGCCGGGCAGGGTGGCGCGGCAGACTTTGCGCAGTTGATCTTTCGCGATCAAGAAAGTGACTTTCTATCGCTGCTCAAGTTATGGCGGCGCTGGCGCACAGAAAGCGCGGCGCTGGGAAGTTCTGCGCTGCGACGTTGGTGCCGCGAACACTTCATTTCTCACCAACGCATGCGGGAGTGGGCGGAACTCCATGAGCAGTTGCGTTCCATGGTCTCTGAACGACTTGGCATGCGCGCTGCGCCGCTTGCCGATGCGTGCGATGCCAACCGCATTCATCGCGCCATGCTTGCTGGGTTTGTTTCGCAACTGGGGTTTCGGGGTGAAGACGGCGAGTATCGCACCGCTACCGGCGGGCGCTTTGCCATTTTCCCGGGTTCAACCTTGGCGCGGCGCACGCCCAACTGGGTGGTGGCCGCCGAAATCGTGGAGACTTCGCGCCGATTTGGACGAACCCTGGCGCGCGTCCAAGGCGACTGGGTCGAACGCATTGCGCCGCACTTGGTGGAGCGCATCCGATCAGAGCCGCACTGGGTGCGCGCCACGGGTCAGGTTGCTGCCTGGGAGCGCGTGCAGTTTGGCGAGCTCACCATCGTTCCGCGCCGTCGCGTTCCGTGGGGTCCGGTGCAGCCAGAAGATGCTCGAAACATATTTATTCAATGCGCCCTGGTAGACGGCGATTGTGATCTGGATGCTCCATTCATCAAGCACAATCACGCACTTCGATTGCGCATTGAGGCCATGGAAGCAAAGCGACGCGAGCGCGGACTGCTTGTTGATAGTGAAGCTCGATTTGCATTCTTTGACGCGCGTGTTCCCACGGACGTGCACAGCATTCCATCATTTGAGCGATGGCGCCGCCGCGTGGAATCACGCGATAGTCGAACGCTCTTTATGCGCGAGTCCGACCTGCTTGCCAGTACTCCGGATGCAGACATGTCCCTGCGATTCCCTGACGCCATTGATATTGGCGGCGGAGCGTCTGCGGAGTTGCGCTATGAATTGTCGCCCGGCACCGCATTGGACGGAATTCATGCCCGCATTGCGATTGGCGACCTGGGATCAACCACCACCGACCGGCTGGAGTGGCTCGTACCTGGTTTGCTTGCAGAAAAGATCGAGGCGCTCATACGCACGTTGCCCAAGCGCTTGCGGGTCCGCCTCTTTCCATTGCGTGAAGTGGCCGAGGCTGCTGCAGAAACGATCCCATTTGCAGAAGGTTCAATTCTTGAGTCCGTCGCAGCGCACCTTGCCAAAGTGGCTGGTATGTCGCTCACGGCTGGCGACTTTGACCGCACGCAACTGCCGCCACATCTGCGCCTGCATATCGAGGTGGTATCAGATGCGGGTGACGTCCTTGCTGCTGGCGATGACATTGCCGCGCTGCGACGATCGTTGGCTCCCAAGGCTGCCGCGCATCGCGAAGGACTCTTGGAGCGAGCCTTTCAAAGCCATTGGAATCGCTCTGGATTGCGCACCTTCGACCTGGACGAACTTCCAGATCGCATCGAAGCCACCGTTGACGGGCTCCGTGTCGTGGCATGGCCGATGTTGGTGGATGGCGGTGATTCGGTATCGCTTGGACTTGCCCCGGATGCGGAGGCAGCGGAGCGATCCACGCGTTTGGCCATGCGCACGCTGCATTCCATTACGGCTCGGGATGCCATTCGGCATCACTTGGAGTACGCCTCTGGATTCCAAGAATTGCTAATGACTTGGCTTGCATCCACTCGGCTGGGCCGTGAGCCATTGATGGCTGCGCTGGTTTCTGCCGTAGCAGGGCGCGCGTTTGTGGATGATCGCCCCATCGTGCGCACACCCGCTGAGTTTGAAGCACGGGTCGATCAGGGCGCTGCCGTCCTCAGTACGGCCGTGCAAGAGGTTGTTCGTGCTGCGCTGGCGTTGCACACGCGGTCAGTGGAAGTTCTTGAAGCCATCGATGGTCCAATGCCTTCGTCATGGCGTGCGGCGGTGGACGACATCGCTCGGCAGCGGCAGCGCTTGGCCGCGCCCGACGCATTGGCGCGCATCCCGTGGCAAGATGTTCAGCACCTGATTCGCTATGTGGCAGCGCTCGGTTTGCGCGCTCGCAAGTTGCGCACTGCTGGACCGGAGCGTGATGCAGTGTCCATGATCGAAGTGGCGCGCTGGGAGGATGAAATGTCCCGAGCAGAGGCGGCGTTGGCAGCCGAGGGTCGGGGCACAGCGGCCATCGCACCGTTTCGGATGCTCCTGGAGGAGTACCGGGTCAGCTTGTTTGCCCAAGAACTGCGAACGTCTATTCCAATCAGCGCCGAACGCCTGGAACGGGCGTGGCGCGATCGCGGTCAGTTTGTCCAGCAACCGAGCAGCAAACCAAGGTCCGCTCCGTTCACCACACCGTCGTGATTCAGGTCATACGGTGAGCCATTTGCTGGACCCCATGCTCCGAGCAGTAGACCAAGGTCGGCACCATTCACAATTCCATCACCGTTGACGTCGCCGCACACGGTGGGCAGTCCCAACGATCCATCCACATTCAGCCGCGCGCCAAGAAGATCCGTGACGCCAACAGCGCCGGACTCCCAGATCGCTAGCACTCCGGCGGGCGTGCCAGAGGCAGCCATGAACACCATGCGGCCAACGAAGCCAACACCAGTCAGCACCACGGGACTGGCCCAACGTGGAGTGCCCAGCGCGTCGTAGGAATAGGCGCGAGCCGTTTGTGCGCCGTATGCCGGAGACCGCACCGATGAGAACGTTGGGAACTCAGCAAGCATGGCAACCCGAGCCTGGGTTTCTTCATAGGTGGTCGCGGTTGGTGAGAAGTTCACGCCGATATCGCCCCAGAGTCGCGTTCCATCTTCGGAAAAACTCTGCCCGCCCGAGCCGTACAAACTGGAGTTCGGCACGTGCTCGGTCCACGCCACGTAGATGCGTCGAAGGATCGGGTCATACGCCGCGTTGGGCGCCACACGCTCCAGGTTGGTGGCGGCGGTCACGCCGGCGCCGTTCGTTCCAAAGCGAAGCGCGCCAGTTGGCGAGACCCACTGTGCATAGCTTTGCAGCGGTCCGGTTCCGTACCAAGAGAAGATCGCTCCACCTTCACCATCAGAGATGAACGATGGAAAGTTGCCAAATTGCAGTGATCCAGTTGTAAACACACGAACGTTGGTTGCCACCCATTGCGCAGCGCCAGTGGAAGAGAACTTCTGCGCTTGAATGGTCTTTGCGCCAGTGAAGGTTGTGTATCGCACCACCGACGCAATGACGCTGCCGCCATCGCCTGGTTGCAAGTCAGAGAGAAAGGTGGTTGCCGTGCCGTCGGAGATAGTGGCGACCGTTGCCCATGCAGCGGTGCCCTCCGGCGTCAGACGCATGACTTTGGCTCTGCTGCTTTCGGTCCAACCTGCAACGGCTGCACCGTCACCAGCGCGTCCGGCTTTGGGTGAATTCACCACAGCGGTTGATGAAAGGGTGACGCCGTTGGCGCCCCACAGCAACACGCCTGACGGAGACACTGCCTGCGCAATGATCTTGAGCCCGCCGATGTCACTCCGTGTCACGATGACTGCGTTGCCAGCGGCATCCGAAGTCAAGCCGTAATCCTCCGTGCTACTGAAATTCGTGTCGAGCACGCGGACGCCCTTGTTGGGCCACTGACCGATGCCGTTGGCGTCGTAGCGTTGCACCCACGGGTCATACCCGCCAGTACTGTTGTCGTACCAGCTCATGTAGAAGCCGCCGGTGGGGATATTCACCACCTTGGACTGCACTTGGTCATTTGTTCCAGAAGCAAGCACGTCCGGCGTGTTGGGATCCGACGTGAACTGCGCTACGGCGTTTGCACACGCCATGCACATCGCAAAGGTGGCTGCCACAGCTCCGATCTTGACGTTGAGAGGGATCACTAACACAGTGTGCCACACCCGGTGGCTTCCCGACCCCTGAATTCGTAAAGAATTATCGAGACGTAAATAAAAGGGACAGATCCACCATAATTACGCCCGATAGTCCTTGCGCTGCGGCACAAACCACGGCACTCTAGCAGCTGCCTGAAAGGGCAGCAGCGAGTCCGAGGAGCGGGGCTCCCACGTGGGGTGGGGCCCGGCACCCGGGCTCGCAGCATTTTTAGACAAAGTCCGAAGGGCGCATTCCGTCTTGGAAGGGATTTCCGCACTCGGGGCTCACCCATACTCGCGGGGCTCACCCGTTCAGTTTGCGCTCGTCCCGTTCCTCTTCGCGCACCGAGCGCGTGACACCACGGCGGGTTCGCCAGATGTCCCAGATCAATCCGACGGAGAGGAAACCGGCCAGGAGGAATCCAACCAGGCCAATGGTTCCCACCATGCCTGCAGTGTCGCCATGGGCGGCATGCAGCAGGACTGAGCTGGCAACAAGCAACGCACTGATGAGCAGCGCATAGGCAACCGTGGTTGCCATGTGCTCCACGGTCATCCGGAATCGCTCAATGCCTTCGAAGTGGAAATTGACCTTCGCTTCACCCAGCCGAATCTTTCGGAGAATTCCAGTGATCTGCTTGGGCAGCGAATCGATGAGCTCCGCATAGGAGAACAGCGTGTTGGTAAATCGCTTGGTGAGTGCCTTGGGCGAGTAGCGGTCGTTCACCAACTTATAGATGAACGGCTTCGCTGCGTCGATGACTTCGTAGTCGGGCTCAATGTCGCGCGCAACACCTTCAATGGTGCCCATCGCCTTGATGAGAAGCACCATGTCCGCCGGGCAGCGAACCTTGTAATCGCGCAGGATTTGATAGAACTTATCAAGCACGGTTGCAATATCAATTTCTGCGATCGGCTTGCCGACAAATTGATCCACCACCTCTTGTACATCGTCAAGGAGGGCGCGCTCGTCAATGGAATCGGGCTCCACATTGCCCATGCGCATGGCGGCGCGCATGACCATGCGTGCGTCGCCGGTGGCCACGCCAAAGACCAGTTCTGCAATTCGCTGCCGCGCATCGGCGCCGATGCGACCAACCATGCCGCAGTCGATGAATGTCACACGACCATCGTCATGGATGAAGATATTGCCGGGGTGCGGATCGGCATGGAAGAAGCCCAGTTCGAGCGTCTGTCGGAAGACTGCCCGTGCGCCGTTGGCAACGATCTTCTTGCGAATATCAAGGGGAATCGACGCGTACGGAGTGCGCGCGAGCAGCTTGCCCTGAATCTTCTCAATGGTCAGAACGCCAGTGGTAGTTGCTTCCCAGTACACCTTCGGGAAGCTAATGCCCGGGTCGCTCGCAAACGAATTTCGCATGCGGTCGGTGCTGCGGGCTTCAATAGTCAGGTTGGTCTCGCGCCGCAGTTCCTCGCGGAATTCAGCCACAATTTCCATGGGGCTGAAACCACTCTTGGACAATCGCTCCTCGGTGAGTCGGGCGACAAAGGCAAGCGCCTCCATGTCAGCCTCAATCTGATTCGCTGCATCGGGGCGCAGCAACTTGATGACCACCTCTGAACCATCCTTCCAGATGGCACTGTGCACTTGCGCCATGCTGGCAGCAGCAAGCGGCTCGGGATCGATCCACTGAAACAGATCGTCGGTTCGTCCCTTCAGTTGTTCATCAAGCGCAGCACGAACGCGGTCGAAGGGGATCTTTGGGCAGTCAGCCTGCAGGCGCGCAAATTCGTCTGCCAGCGCATCGGGAATCAGGTCGCGGCGCGTGGAAAGAATCTGCCCGATCTTGATGAAGGTTGGCCCAAGTTCCTCCATCGCCTTGCGCAAGCGCACCTCAAGCGGCGCGGAGGACAGGTCGATCGTTCCATCCCGGCTGTACAACCAGTCCGCATTGGCCTTCCGAAGCGGCGAGAAGCCACTCTTGGAGATGAACGTTGCAAACCCATAACGAGCGAGTACCCCAATGACTTCACGGTACCTCTGTGCATTCTTGAGGCGTCTAGTGAGTGGGATGTCCATGACATTCGGCATCCGGGGATTCTAACGATCTGCCCGCAGCGCCTGTTGCCTCAACGAAACTGGCTAATCTTGCGCATGGCTGCCATGGCTGCCGGTGGTGCACCTCGGCTTGCATCCTCAAGCGATCCGGGTTCCTTCCGAGCCTCTTGCAGCAATTTTCCCAACTGTGCGTCAAGCGCAAAGCGCCAACGTTGAAAGAACGATTCCAGTTCGTGCCTACTAAATCGGCTCATTGGGTCGTTCAGACCGCTCTGTGCAACCGCCCAATCGATGAGTTTGCTGCCGCCATCAAAGCGGTACAGGGCAAACGTGTTCTTGAGGCGCCTGCCCACCGGAATGAATGGATCGGTGGCGGCATCGGGCAGGGCAATCATCATGTCTTCTGGCTTGCTTTTCGATATTTCACCTAGCCAGCCAGCATCTGCCCGAGCGTGCATGTCGGCCAACGTGGGGCTTGAAGATGCTGCAGCCGCAAGTGAATCGGTCTCCACATGCTCCAATTCGGCCAAGCTTGCCAAGACGGTCTTCTCCCCAACATTTGGGAATCGAATCCAAATGCGCCGATCGGGTCTCCCCTCGCGGGTGATGACTTCGATCTTGGCGATAGACCCGACGCCCCATTCGGGGCGCTTGCAATGGCGAACTTTCTCGCCGATTTTGAAGGATGTCATCTGCGGCATAGTGTCAGCTGAAGGTAATGGCTGAAGATCCGACCGATGGATCAACATTGGTGCCTGCACGCAACGATGGGGCGATTCCGGGTCGCGCATCTATTGCTTCTGGGCACTCGAACCATTCCAAGTTTCAGGAACAGGTTAGAGTGTAGCGCATGAGTCGCACTGTCAACGTTGTGTTCCTTGGGGACATTAACGGCGCCCCCGGGAAGGCCGCCTTAGAGAAGTTCCTG
>NSIA01000196.1 GCA_002737585.1 Planctomycetaceae bacterium
CGACCGCCTCACTTGATGGCAAGCTGAGCGCGCCGAACGCCGCAGCAGCCGCATCGGCAAGCGATCCGGTCGACTTCTTCACCAGTTCGCGAATGGCATCAGCCTGCGCCGTGGTTGCCTTGGAACCAAAGCGACGCGCGCCCTGACCAACGGGAGCCAAGAGCAACGTCTGCTCATCACCCTCAGCAGCAAGCGCCGCATCGATGATGGCGCGCTGGGCGCGGGTGCTGTCAACCATGGCCAACAGCGCCGAAACCGAAACCTTTACCTGGCCTTCTTGCGTTCGCAGCGCATCAACAAGCCCTGATTCAGCATCAGCAATCTTGTAGACGTTGCCAGACGCAAGACCAATGCGGGTAAGCGCGTCGATCCCATCGTTCACGTAACGCGAACTGTCCGCAGCGCCCAATCGACCACCGAGTGCCTTAGCAACCAACGCGTCAGCGCCGGCCTTGAAGGCATCATCAGAAATGTCAGCGCCGAGTACCACGGTACGACCGTCATCAGCAAGCTTGTCCAGTCCAGCCTTGTCGGCCGGCTGCGCCACCACAATGACCGGGATGTTGGCACCGATACGCATCGCACGAACAGCCTGGTACTGCGATCGCACCTGCGCGCCGTTTCCAGCAATCACCACAATGTCCGCGCCAGCATTACGCGCTGCGATCGCACCAAACTCGGTTGCATCACGCGCGGCAGTCAACGGCATGAAGCCAAGCGCGCGGAGAGCGCCAGCGATGCGTTGCGCATCCTCGGTACCGCGGCTGATGACGCCCGCGTAGGTTTCGTTGCCGCCACGAATGGCCTGCGCCAGAAGCGGAACAACTTGTTCGCTTCCTGCAAACGAAGCCTTCGGAGTGATGGATGCCAGCGTGAACGCGGCCTCAAACTGCACGCGACGATCCGCGTAGTCAAGTGCCTTCACCACTGATGTTGAACCATCACCAATCATTGCGGATGCGCTGGCTGTCTCGCGCAGCGCGGCAAGCGACGACCGCACCAAACCGGTGTCCGACAAATCCATGCCGATCTGCAACACCGCCTGCATGGTCTGTGGACCAGCAGCGGTTGCATAGAACTGCGCGGACCGACCTTGACCATCAAAGAGCGGATCGATCACGCCTTCGGTCATCGCAGCCTCGCGGCGCAAGTCTGCGGCAACAAAGATGGCCAACGCACGGTCATCGCTTGCATCAAGTTCAAGCGCGCGGCGCGAAAGCATCATTGCCATGGCATCAAAGTAAACCTTGGTGGAGATGCGGTCAGCAGCCAGGCCGCCAAACTCCGTCCACTTCCAGACGTTCTGCATTGATTCTGACGGATACGCAGCGAGCGATGGATCAGCCGTGAGGAACGCATACGCCTGTTCCGCATACGCCTGGTGCGCAGGCTGATCAGTGGCGCCGAGCGCACGGACTGCGTCCATGGCAGCACCGGTGACATCCGGTGTTACGCCCTTGGTTTGCGCCAAATCCAGCAGCATTGGTACGGATACTGGGTAACCAAGTTGACCCAAGATCACGCACATCTTGCGTTGCGCAGCGGGATCGAGTGACTTCACTGCCAAGGCCAGCGGCAGCGCTGACTGGCGGCGCATCTGCACCAACATGCGCATGGATGCTGCTTCAAGTCCAAGGTCACGCCCTTCAACCACTTGGCGCATGAGCGCCGGGACGGCGTATTCGCCAGCGGCCATCAAACGATCGGTGGCGATCATCTGGCCACGCATCGGACCAACCAGCATCTTGACCGCTTCTTCAATGCGATCAATCTTGCGAGCCAGCAACTGCCGCCCTGCTTCAAGTTTGGTTTCAAGTGCTGCCGACGCATCGGCAACATCAGTCATCCGACGGCTGCGGCGGAACGCTTCGTCCATGCGCTTACCAAGATCGGCGCCGTCGATCACCAGGGCCAGTTCGCTTGGCTCAACGGAATCGGCAAGCAACACATTGGCCGCGGCAGCCGCGCTCTCCGGCTTGGCAATCATGATGTTGTGCACAAAGAGCGAGGCCGCTTCGATGAGCTTGGTGCGGTCGGCACCAGACTCGGGCTGAGCGGCAGCCGGGGCTGCGCCATCCTGCGCCATGACAGGCAGGGTAAAGCTGCCAGTGATGGCAACGAGTGCGAGCGGGAGAATCAGCTGCGAACGCTTCAGGACGTGCACTTCTGGACCTCAATTCAGAGCGCCTCCCCGCGAAACGGGGAAACTCGGTACAAACGGCGCCCAACCAGGATGGCTGAACGGGGCAATCGGAGGAGGGAGGGCCAGTGGCCCCACCGATCCTTCGGTGGAGGGCTACGCAGCCGAACCCCTTCCGGATGCCCGGGAAGGGTCGCGAATCTACGCCACCGGACGGTGTGGTGTCAATGAAAGTTTCGGGACGCTGCCCGGTGTAGCCGCTACACTCGACCTTGCGCAGGCGTTCGCAGCCCCGTGGCTGCGGAAGGCCGGAAACTGGCGCATTTGGACAGGTCCGTCCAAATGCACGATTTCCGGCTCGGGAAGGCGGTGAAAGACCGCCGCGGACGCGCCGCCGTGAATGGGCAGCGGGCACTCCCGCAGCCGGACTCCATGAGCCACTGGTCCCGCGTGCAACGCGCTGGGCTGGGAAGGCGGAGCCGGAGCCCTTAGCCGGAAGACCGGCCTGCGCATCGGTCACGCCCACGCGATTTGGGCTTAAGACCGGATGGACCACTTACGGCCGCAGGCGCGGCTGAGCTAGGCCAGTATGGAATTCACCCCTGCACATGCCATGGATGGCATGCACACGCGCATGATCGCGGCGTGTGTCAGCGTAGCGATTGCCAGCATGACATCCGTTGCCGATACGCCGCGTTGCGCAACCACCGTTGTTCGCTACACCGCGGGAAGCGGCGCGGGCGGCGCGTACCAGAATCCGGCAAGCGCGCTTGGACCTCCCACACGATTCACGGGCGTTGGAATGGAACCCGGCGCAGTGACTCCGTTCCGTCCCGCTTTCATGCCGTCGGAGATTGTGTCGATCGGCAGAGGCGGCGAACTGGTGATCGCATTTGAAGAACCGATCGTTGATGATGCATCGCACCCGTTCGGCGTGGATCTCATTGTCTATGGCAATGCCATGTGCGGAGACATTGCCTACCCCGGCGGTGTTTCGGGCTGGGTGTTTGAAGAAGGCGGAGCGATCGACCTGAGTATCGATGGCACCACTTGGTTTACCGTTCCGAACGCGATCGCAGACGGCGGACTTCCCACGCTTGGCTGGACCGATGTTGCGCCCTACTCCACTGCAGCCGGCACGCTGCCAACTGATCCTGCGCTGCCGATTGACCCGCAAGTGAATGCCGATTCCATTGCCGGACTGAGTTGGCCAGAACTCCTTGCGCTGTACGGCAACTCCGCCGGCGGAACACGCATTGATCTTGCCGATGCTGGAATTGCCTCGGCACGCTTCATCCGAATTCGCGTTGCAGTGGACGCCGCCAGCGTTCCGGAGGTGGACGCTGTGGTTGCCGTACATGCAACACGCCTGTTGGGCGATCTGAACAATGACAACCGAGTCGATGGCATTGACCTTGGAATGCTGCTCGGAACATGGGGGCCGTGCGCCGATTGCCCCGGCGATATGAATCACGACGGCAACGTGGGCGGCAACGACCTTGGCATCATGCTGGGGAATTGGTCATGACACACGGCAACGCACCTCTGCGCCGCGCGTTCACGATTGTTGAACTCTTGGTCGTCGTTGCGGTGATCGCCATACTTATCGCAGTGCTATTGCCCGGCCTTCGTTCCGCTTCTGGAATAGCACGAAGCACTGCATGCACTTCCAACTTGCGGCAGATTTCCATCGCATGTGAGGCCTACGTTTCCTCCAATGGCGCCATGCCTGCGGCGGTGCTTTACGTCCTTGATACCGGCGTGGTCCGAACCATCGCGTGGGACTTTGAGCAACGCGCCGGCGCTGTCACACCAGGGCCACTGTGGAACTACACGGACACGCCGCTGGCGGTACAGCAGTGCCCAGACTTTGAAGGCGCATCAACATTCGGTGCGGATCCGTACACGGGCTACAACTACAACACCAGTTACCTTGGGCACGAAGGCACCTATCCAACCGTGGATTCAAACGGCAACGCGCTTGATGGATGGCGTACCGCGCGCATGGGCGTTCCACCGACTGCGATCCGTGACCCTTCCGGAACCGCCGTCTTTGGTGATGGCGGATGGCGCGGCGGTGCAAACAAATTCATGCGCGCGCCCATGAACCGCGCCGAGGGCGATCTGGGTCTGGTTGCAGCCGGAACACAAGCGTTTCGACACTGGGGCGGATGCACCTGTTGCGCGCACCTTGATGGCCACATTTCTACTTACGCTGATCCGCAGTCGAGCCCAAGCATTTCACCGACCATGGCAACATGGGTCATGGGTTTCCCCGACAACGGGTTCCTTTCGTCAAACGATGCTGCGTATGGAGGCGACTGATTCGTGCGCATTGAACGTTGCGTCTGTCACAAGGTGGAGTTCAGCACCGTGAAGCGGTGGTTGGAATCACATCCGGGCGCAACGTTCGCTGATATCAAGCAGGAATTCAAGTGCGGAACCGGGTGCGGGCTGTGTGCGCCCTACGTTCGTCGCACCATGCGCACCGGCCAGACGGTGTATCACCACATCGTCACCGAGCGCGACGAGCCCCTGCCGCCGGAGTGACCGTGCGCGCCACCCAGTTCGCCACTGCGTCGGCGAGGAGCGATCGACCTTCTTCGCCGTGAACGTCAATGGCGCCGTCAGCATCGACGCATCGAAAGAATGCGTCCGTGAAACCAATCTCCACGCCGTCCGCTGAGCGACCAGTGGCGGAGATGGCTGCGCGCCACGCTTCAAAGTGTGCAGCGGTCAGCAGTTCATCAACGGCTCCCTGCACAAAGAACGACGGGCGAGGAAAGACTCCAACTGCTTCGAGTGGTGCGAGGTCGGCAAGTTGCTCAATGAGCTGCAACGTTGCAGAGGACGTCCACATGGAGTCATCCTCATTCTCTGGAGTTCGGCGACTCATGATCTCGGCGCTGGGGGCACCCACGCACACCAAGAGCAACAACTCTTCGTGGCGTGCAGCAGCCAAGGCGCACGCGGTGCCGGCTACCCAGGTTCCAGCCAATCCAACTGCGCCGGAACTACTTGCGACCGATTGCAATGAATCAACAATGGCATCAACCCACATTCCAACATCGGGGGGGCCAGAAAAGTTCAGCGCGCGCAAGCGAGCCACGCGGACACCACCGCGAAGCAGCCCCACTGCCACCGCGTCGTCCGCAAGCGCCACTGCAACCGAGTCTTCAAGTCCAGGCCATTGCGGTGCTAAGAGCACTACCGGCCCAGTGGCGCCATGCGTGCCCGGACTGCCATCGCGCGAACGCGCCATCCAGCCAGCATCCCGCGGCGGTGAAGCGACCACCCCGTCGGCGCTACCCCATCCACCGGCGACAGTGAATGCACGCGCGCCGCGCTCGGCTTCAAGCCACTCATCGGTGAGATTCTGCTGCCTCGCCATTCGGTCAGGACCTTCCAAAGTTTCGTTCAAGGTCACGCATGGTGATGCGCAACGCGGTGGGTCGACCGTGCGGGCATGCGGTGCCGCGCTCAATGCGATCGCGCAAATCAAGAAGTGCTTCAATCTCTGCTGGTGACAATCGATCGCCCGCTTTCACTGATGCCTTGCATGCCATCATGTCCAACACTGCATGCAGTGCTGATTCAAAGTCTGCGTGCCCGTCTTCGGCAATCTGCGCTAAGAGACCGGGCACAAACGCCGCTGGCTCAACGCCACGCCCAAGGAGAAATGTTGGATACGCATGTACCAAGACCGCGCGCGGGCCGACAGCGCCAAGCTCAATGCCAAGCCGTTCCAAGAGCGGACCAGCGTCAGCAATGGCTTCCACTGCGCGCGGGTCCGTTTCAATAGCAACCGGCACCAGCATGCGCTGCGACTCCAACGGAGATGCGGCAATGCGTGCCTTCAGCTCTTCAAACATGCCACGCTCGTGCAGCGCGTGTTGGTCAACCACCAAGATTCCTTCGGCGTCCTCTACAACTAAGTAACTGCCGTGCACCTGCATCACCCGACGCGCGGTGCGGTTTCCATGCAGCGTTTCCGGTGCCGCGCTGACCAGCGCAACCGGTGGTGTGGCATGCAGCGCCCGGTCAACAGCAAGCGCCGCAAAGTCACTGAAATCGGTGGAGATCGTGCGGGTCGTGTAGGGCGTTGGGTTCGTGGGGGTCGACGAGATCGCAGGTACAAGGCTGTGCGCATGAGGCATCAGCGTGAATGATGGCACCAAGTCAGCAGCGCGCAAGGCATCGCGCACCGCACGCATCACGCACTGGTGGACAAAGTTTGGTTGCCGAAAGCGAACCTCGGTCTTGGCTGGATGCACATTGACATCAACAAGCGATGGATCCATCTCCACCGCCACAAACGCGATAGGAGTTCGCCCCGGATCAACCAGGCCGCGAAAGGCTTCTTTTACGGCGTGCGCAAGCGTGCGGTCGAGCACGGCGCGTCCGTTCAAGGCAAACCGCAATGCACGCCCGGAGCCGCGCGCAAGTGATGGTCGTCCAACCAATCCCCACAGGGTGATCGGTGCCCCACCTTCCAAGACGGTGTCTGCGGTGACTTCCAACAATCCGTCCGCAATTGATTCGCCCAGCACTGCCAGTACGCGCCGGCGCGCATCAGTGGTTGCGGGAAGATCAACACGCGTCTTACCGTCCGCTACAAGCCGAAATGCAACGTCGGGACGGCACAGAGCTATTGATTCAAGTACTTCTTCAATGCGTCCCAATTCCGTGCCTGCCGTGCGCAGGAACTTTCGTCGCGCTGGCACGTTGTGAAACAACTGTCGCACTTCAACCACCGTGCCGACTGGACAGCCGGCTGGACGCACTTCGCTGGCAATGCCGCCATCCACTTCAATGCGTGCGCCAGCGTCGCTCCCGGTCACTCGACTGGTGATTGAAAGGCGCGAAACGCTGGCGATGGAGGCGAGCGCTTCGCCGCGAAAGCCCATGGTGCCGATGGCGGCAAGATCATCGGACGAAGAAATCTTGCTGGTTGCATGGCTCGCGATGGCAAGCGGAAGTTCATCCGCGGCAATACCGCCGCCATCGTCCGCCACCACGATGCGATCCACTCCACCACCTTCCACGGAGACCTCAATCCGTTGCGCACCGGCGTCGATGGCGTTCTCCACCAGCTCCTTCACGACGCTGGCCGGTCGCTCCACCACCTCGCCTGCGGCAATTTGATCAACAAGCTGGCGTGGCAGAAGACGAATCGGCATGCGCGGATTGTAAAGATCGCGCCGAGTACTGGACTTGAAGCGCCTTCCATGTCACACTACCGCCATGGAAACGCCTAGGACGGGCAGCAATTCCGGTGCAGGACGCACCCCGGCAAAGCCAAAGACCTCCACCGTTGCCATTGGTGACATTCATGGATGCGGGGCAGAGTTTGAGCAGTTGCTGCTCCTAGTGGATCGTTGGTTTCCCGGCGCGCGCATTGTCTTGGTTGGGGATCTCTTCACCAAAGGACCCGAGCCGGGTCGCGTGGTGCGAGCCATCATGGATCGCCGCGCGCAGGGTCATCGCGTGGATCTCGTGTGCGGCAACCATGACCTGCGGCTCCTGAGCGCCGTGGTGCGCATGCAGTCAGGCGCCAGCATCGATCTCTTACCACGCACCGAGCGCGTCGCCATTGAAATGCTGCAACGTGCCGGACTCATGCGCGAAGCAACATGGCTATTGACTGAGGCATGCGACCGCGTGGAAGTGCGACATCCACGCGGGGCCTGGACGGTTGTCCATGGCGGCATCGATCCGAAACTTGGCATTGAGAACACGCCCGACGACGTGAAGATCCACATCAAGGCGGCCGAAGGTGAGCAAAATTGGTGGGAGCGCTATGACGGCTCCGAGGGGCTGATCATCGTCGGACATCGACCAGTCCGGCAGCCAATCATCCTTCGATCTGAAAGCGGCGCGCCGTACTTTGCAAACATTGATACGGGTTGCGCATACGGTGGTGCGCTGACGGCGTATTGCATTGAAGCAGATCAAGTGTTGCAAGTGCACGGCGAGACACTGCCGATTCCTGGTATTGAAGTTCCAACCGCGTTCCGTGGGCAGCGTTCCACGAGTGGTTGAGTAGCGCGACGAATTGACGCGTGGATACAGGCTAGAAACTAGCGAACATCGCGCATGACGATCGGCATTCGCCGGCCCGGACCGAACGCGCGCGCACTCAGACGAATGATCACCGGAGCTTGGGCGCGCTTGTACTGCGCCATGTCAATCGCGCGGGTCCATCGCTCTACTACAGCACGGTCCAGTTGGTGAGCGAGTGCAATTGAATCGATGGAACGCTCTTCTTCCACCCAGCCGCGCACGATGGCGTCAAGCACTTCATACGGCGGAAGCGAGTCTTGATCTGCTTGATCGGGCCGAAGTTCAGCGCTGGGGATCTTGGTGATACTCGCCTCTGGAATCGGCGGTTGGGAACACTGCCAATCCACGCCGGAAGCGAGCGCCAACTCTGGGTAGTGCTCGTTCGCCCACCTCGCCAGCGCCCAAACGTCCGTCTTCAAGATGTCACCGATCGGTGCCAGCGCGCCACACATATCACCATACAGCGTGGAATAGCCAACTGCGTACTCGCTCTTGTTTCCAGTAGCGAGAACGAGGGCGCCCGTTGCATTCGAGAATGCCATCAGTTGAATACCGCGCAGACGACTTTGTAGATTCTCATCAACCAATCCGTCCAGCACCGCACCAACCTTGGCAAGGTACGGCTGCAAATGCGTCGCCAGCGCCTCATGCGCAGGTTCAATTGGAATCTCCAGCGCCTGCATGCCAAGTCGCCGCGCCAACTCCCACGCATCAGCGCGCGAACCATCACTGGAGAACTTGCTGGGCATCAGTATCCCAGTGACACGGTCCGCACCCAGGGCAGCACACGCCAGCGCGGCAACCAGAGCACTGTCAATTCCGCCCGACAGTCCAAGCACCGCGTGACTGTGACCAGTCTTACGGAAATAGCCTGCAATTCCCGTGACAACGGAGTGCCAGCGCTCGGCGTGCTCTGCTCCTGGAGTGTCCAGTGCGGGACTGCGCTCCGCGGCGATGGGCGGGGCTTTGAAATCGTGCACCAGCGCATCCCTACCCCAGCGCGCAGCAGAAACAGCGGTTCCATCAGGAAACACAATGCGCGCGTCACCATCGAAGACCAGATCGTCGTCCGCTCCGGATGCGTTCAGTGAACACAGCGGAACGCCTGCGCGTTGTGCTGCAGAGCGCAAGATCTCCACATGGCGCGCATGCTTTCCTGCCGCGCATGGACTTGCGGAAGGACTGACGATCACCGTTGCACCCGCGGCAACGGACTCTGCGACTGGGTCAATAGAATACGAGTGGCCTGCGGCAACCGCGTCTTCAGCACGCCACAGGTCTTCGCAGATGACAATGCCAACGCGCTCTGTGCCACAGGAAATCACTACGGGCGATCGACCAGCAGCAAAGTGCCGCGGCTCGTCAAAGACGTCGTAATCGGGAAGCAGACGCTTAGCGTAGGTTGCTTCCACACGACCGCCCCGCAGCACTGCCACCACATTCATGAGTGCGGAACCAGGACCGGCCACGTGCACGACGGTGCCCACAAGCACGGCAACATCGCCAGCGCCGTTACTCTGCAGGCTGGCCGCCAACGCCACCACGGCGCGTTCACAGGTAGCAACAAATCCTTCCCGTTGCAGAAGGTCCCGCGGCGGATAGCCAACCATGGCGAGTTCCGGAAAGACCACGCAGTGCGAGCCGGCATTGGAAAGCTCCACCGCGCGATCAAGCATTCGCCGGGAATTTCCGGGAACATCGCCAACGAGGGAATCGAAGCGTGCAAGCGCAATCCGCATGGGACGGACAGTCTAGGTGGCAATGCCGCGCTGCGGAGGCAATGTCAACCAGCGCGGCGAGCATTCATCCGTGGCGCGGTGACTGCTTCAAGCAGCACACGCACCGAATACGGCTTGTGGATCACCGCTTCAAATCCCCGGCGAGTGAGCGAGGTGCCGCCATCCGGAAATGCCGCACCGCTTGCAAAGAAGCGGGTGCTGGCAAAGTTGGCGCGCGACCGAAGCGCAGTGATGAACGCCACCGGATCACCGGCCGAGCAGTCAAACACCACCACATCCGGCACTGAGGATCCACACGCAATCGCCGCGGACAATGCATCGGAGGCGGTCTCTACGGTGAAACCACCGACGTCCGTCAATACTTCGCGAACGGTCTCCGTAGCGGTTCGGTCCAGGTCAACCAAGAGAACACGGGTGGTGGTTGCCGCTTGCGGCGCTTCGGCCGTAAACGGAATCCCGTGAGCAGTAACAAAGTTCTCGAGCGCGGAAACATGAACACGACGATCACGCGAACCAGGAATTCGGTAGCCCTCAAGCCGACCGCCGTCGATCCACTTGCTCACGGTGCGCGCTGCCACATTGCAGATGCGCGCAACTTCGCCAGTGGTGAGTGCTTCTTTTTCCGTGCCGAATGCGTTCTGTGCCATGTGATTCTCCATGCTCCTTAAAGCGCGACATAGGTGGCACCGCATCCAGAGGTGGACGCTGAGCCACCGCATGGATCGGCGCCCCGGAACGCCGTCTGTAGTTCACATCACCGGATTTTTGAAGAAATTCACTCCAACGGTTCGCTGCGGGAGGTAATACGGACCCCGCGTGCGTGCAGGGCTGCAAACAGCTCCTGCGCATGACTGCGGTCCCGCACCTCAACAATGCATTGCACGGTGACAGTCGAAACATCGGCTTCGCCGAAAGTGCGCTCATGAACGATGTCTTGAACACTGGCACCGCACTTGGCGAGGGTTCCAGCAAGATCAGCCAAGCCGCCCGGACGATCGCTAATCACCGCTGAGAAGTTCACAAGCCGACCATCAACTGCAAGACCCTGCTCAATGACGCGGCTAAACACGAGCGGATCAATGTTGCCTCCACAGAGAACCAGCGCCACGCGCTTGCCCTTCAGTGAATCCAACTTACCTGCCAAGAATGCTGCCAGCGGTGCTGCACCAGCGCCTTCAACCACGCACTTCTCTAATTCGGCCAGCCGAAGAATTGCCAGCGCGATGGCGTTCTCATCAACCGCCACACACTCATCGACGCGCGTTCGTGCAATCTCAAAGCTACGAGCCCCAACTTCCGGCACTGCCAGACCGTCGGCGAGCGTGGCTACTGATGAAACGCGCACCGGCTTGCCCGCGGCCATAGCCGCAGCGAAACTTGCGCATCGGGATGGCTCAACACCAACAATCCGCACGCGTGGCGCCAGTTCTTTGGTTGCCAAAGCAATGCCAGCAATCAAACCCGCACCACCGATCGGCACCACGATGGCATCAAGATCGGCAACTTGCTCAAGAATTTCCAGACCAACGGTGCCCTGCCCTGCAACAATCGCCGCGTCGTTGAAGCCATTGATGTACGTCAGACGTTCATCAGCTACCAACAGATCCGCGCGGCTGCGTGCCTCGGCGATGTTGTCGCCGTGATTCAGAACGCGCGCGCCCAGTTCACGACACCGCCGCTGCTTTACTAACGGGGCATGCGTTGGCATGACCACGGTCACTGGAATGCCAAGCCGCTTGCCGTGTAAAGCCAACGCCAGCGCGTGATTGCCTGCACTTGCTGCAATTACGCCACGAGCACGCTCTTCGGCGCTGAGCAGGAGCAACGCATTGCACGCCCCACGCTCCTTGAAGCTGCCGGCACGTTGCTGGTATTCCAATTTGCAAAATACCTGCGCGCCAATGATTACTGAAAGCGCCGGGCTTTCAACACACGGCGTGACCAACACCCCGCCCGCGATACGTTGCCGGGCTGCAACGATGTCCGCAAAGCAAACATCAGTGACAGCGTGCGCGGTCGCTTGAATGGTTGCCATGGTCTGAGGTACCTCGGGCCGGTTAGGCCTTCGGACCAGCCTTCCGGACGCCGTCACTCAGCGTGTATTTGGCGTCGTTGCCACGGAAACGCGTGGCGAGATCCTTCGCCATAGCGTCGTACGCAGCCTTGTCGGCCCAGGTGTTGCGGGGGTCAAGCACTTCGGTCGGAACACCAGGAACAGCGGTTGGCATGTGCAGTCCAAAGATCGGATGCTCAACAAACTTGGCGTTCGCCAACGATCCGTCCAGGACAGCCGAAAGAATGGCGCGCGTGTAACTCAACTTAAAGCGACTTCCAACGCCGTACGGGCCACCGGTCCAACCAGTGTTCACCAGCCACACGGTGCTGCCATGCTGCTTGATCTTCTCTGCCAGCATCGCGGCATATGCCATCGGCTCGCGCGGCATGAATGGTCCACCGAAGCACGCGCTGAAATTGGGAGTGGGCTCCTTGACGCCCGCCTCAGTACCAGCAAGCTTGGAGGTGTAGCCATTCACAAAGTAGTACTGCGCCTGTTCAGGAGTGAGCTT
>NSIA01000197.1 GCA_002737585.1 Planctomycetaceae bacterium
GCGCGAACCCGGTTCGTTCTGCGCATTGACCGCCCACACGCGCCCGTCCCGACGCAGCGCATTGGCTACCCGGTAATCGCCGTCCGACTGTTCCACATCGGCCCACGCCCACGCCAGCGAAACGCTTTGCCGCTTGGTGGGATCCGTCACCGACACGGCCTCCACTTCGATGGCGTCCAGGACGGCATTACCGTTGGCTGCTCGTCCAACACGACCATTTGGGAGCGATGGATCAGTCATCGCCTCCAACGCGATAGCACGCAAGTTGGTTGCGTCGGTGCGGTACGTAAACGTCTGCTCATCGTTGGCTGGATTCTCACCGGAGGAAAGCACGCTGCCGTCTGGCTGCACCGTGAGCGTGGTCTTCTGCGTACTGACCGCTGAGATGAAGCGCAGCGCGGCCCAGTGAATTCCTTCGGTGCTGATCTGCGTGCGAAATGATTCGAAGGCGGCGCGCTCGGTATCGCTCATCGCATCGCGCGCCGTGCGAGCATCGGCAGCCGCTTGCGTCAGAATGCTCAACCGTGCAGCATGTTCTGGCGTGGGCACCTCAATGGATGGCTCATAGGCACGGTTGGCGTCCATCGTCTGCGAATAGATGCCCGGCTGTTCGTTGGAATTGAAGAACGCCAGCAGTGAGTAGAAGTCTTCCTGTGTCACTGGATCAAACTTGTGATCGTGACAACGCGCGCACTGCAGTGTGAGTCCAAGAAACGCAGCGCCCACGGTGGCGGTGCGATCAACCGCATATTCCATGAGGTATTCCGCATCAATCGCCCCGCCCTCATCACTGGTGACATGGGCGCGATTAAATCCGCTGGCGATCTTCTGCTGCACCGTGCCATCGGGCATGAGGTCACCCGCCACCTGTTCAACCACAAACTGGTTGTATGGCATGTTGTCACGGAAGGCGGCAAGCACCCAATCGCGCCACAGCCACATCTGCCGACCGTTGTCCTGATGAATGCCACAGGTGTCCGCGTAGCGCGCCACATCAAGCCACGGAATGGCCATGCGTTCGGCGTATCGGCTTCGATACGGTTCCTGAGTCAGCAGCCGATCGACCAATACCTCGTATGCATCGGCACGCTCATCGGTAAGGAACGAAGCGGTCTCTTCCGGAGTGGGCGGAAGTCCAGTGAGATCCAGGAAGACGCGGCGGCACAACGTGGCGCGATCCGCTTCCGAGTTTGGTGCGATGGCCGCACGCTCAAGCGCGGCAAGAATAAAATTGTCGATCGGTGTCCGCGGCCAAGCAATGTCATGGACCGTGGGCACAGTGGGCACCGTCGGCACGGTGAACGCCCAATGCGATTCGTACAGCGCGCCCTCGGCGATCCACTGCCGAAGCATCGCCTGTTCATTCCGGCTGAGCGCATGCTTGCCACTGTCCGGTGGCGGCATGACGATGTCCGCGTCGACTGATGCAATGCGTTGCAGCAGCAGTGATTCATCCGGATGACCGGGAACGATCGCCGCGCCGTCTTTACGCGGCGCGGTGGCTCCCTCAAACGAGTCGAGACGCAGCCCCGCTTTCTGCTTGGCGCGGTCGGGGCCATGACAGAGGTAGCAGCGGTCGGACAGGATTGGACGAATGTCCCGACCGAAGCGGATGGGATCAGCGGCGACGATCGATGCCACGGACGACGGCGGCGATGGCGGCGGCAACGGCGGCGGAGACATCACAGCCCCGGCGGCAACCAGCGTGGTGCCGACAGCGAGGGCTGCGAGAATCGCGCGCCGGGAGAGCATGCCAACCCTACCGAGCGGGAGCCGCTTGGTTGCCAAGAAACTGCAATGAACCCTTAGCGATTCTCTGTTTCGAGGTACGTGTACCCCGACAACCCAGCTTCATACGCCTTCAAAAGGCCTTGGCTCTCCGCCACGGTCATCTGCTTGTTGACCACGGCCTTCTCGCACTCGCGGCGAACCTCGCCGAAGAGTCGCGCCAAGTCGTAGTGGACGTAACTGAGGACGTCGCGGACCGCGTCGCCCTCAATGATTTCATCGATCCACCACTCGCCCTGGTCATCCACTTTGACGTGAGCCACGTGGGTGTCACCAAAGAGGTTGTGCAGGTCGCCGAGCGTCTCCTGGTACGCGCCCACCAGGAACGCGCCCAACAAGTACTCCTCGCCATCCTCAAAGTCGTGCAGTTCGATCCACTTCTTCACGTCGTGGTCGTCCACAAATCGGTCAATCTTGCCGTCGGAATCGCAGGTCAAATCAGCGATCGTCGCCTTGCGGGTCGGACGCTCACCAAGGCGATGAATCGGCGCAATTGGGAACAGCTGGTTGATGGCCCACACATCGGGCATGCTCTGGAAGATTGAGAGGTTGCAGAAATACGTATCGCTCAGCGCGCTCTCCAAATCTCCAAGCTCCTCGGGCGGCCGGCTCATGGAACGCGCAATGTCGCGAATCTTGGCGCAGCTTGCCCAGAAGATATTGTCGACCAAGGCACGGTGTTCCAGACTCATGAGGCCAACGCTGAACAGGCGCAACGCCTCATCGCGATCCTCAAGCATGTCGTTGTAATGCTCAACAAGCCGACGCTCAGCGATGTTCTTGTAGACGTCATAGATGTCAACAAGCGGTCGTGGCAATTCGGTCTCGCCAGCCGCAGGCGGTGGCAACTCAGCGGGAACAGTGAAACGGTCCAGCCGATTGGCGCCGAGTACATCAAAGATCAAGACACTCTGCTGCGCAACCATGGCGCGGCCCGACTCACTGACGATGGTTGGATGCTCTACGCCCTCTTCATCGCACACGGTCATGATCTTGTAGACCACGTTGGACGCGTACTCCTGAAGCGTGTAGTTCATGGAGAACTCAAAGCTGGTCTGGCTACCGTCGTAATCGATGCCCAACCCGCCGCCAATATCGATGTACTTCATTCCCGCGCCGGCCTTGGCCAACTGCGTATAGATGCGCGCGAGTTCATTGATCCCCTGATTCACCTGACGAATGTCATGAATCTGGCTGCCCATGTGGCAATGCAAGAGCTGCAGGCAATCTTCCATTCCCTTGGAACGGAGGATCGAGAGCACTTCCAGGACTTCGGTCATGCTGAGACCAAACTTCGCCTTCAGCCCACTTGAATGCCGCCAACGGCCAGCGCCCTGCGCTGCCAGATTGACGCGCACACCGATGGTTGGACGAACGCCGTGCTGCTCATAGAACCGCAAGATCAACTTGAGTTCAGTGATGTTCTCAATCACCGGAATGATGTTGCGCCCAAGCTTCTTGGCGAGCGCAGTGAACTCAATGTATCGCTCTTCCTTGAAGCCATTGCAAATGATGAGCCGCTCAGGAGTATCGCTGGTCATCCCCATGACCGCTAGAAGTTCTGGCTTGCTGCCAGCCTCAAGACCAAAGCCGAGACCCTTGCCCGCGTCGCGCACTTCTTCAACAACGCGGCGCTGCTGGTTCACCTTGATCGGGAACACACCTTGATACGTGCCGTGATATCCATGCTCAACAATGGCGCCGCGGAATGCTTCGGCAATGTCCACCAGACGCTGCTTCAACAAGTCGCTGAAGTGAATCAGGAGCGGCGTGCGAAAGCCGCGCTCGCGCATACCGGCGACCACTTCATAGAGGTCGACCGCAATGGCGGGATTGCGCTGCGGATGCACCACCACATGGCCGGCCGCATTGACATCAAAGAAGCCCTTGCCCCAGTTGCGTATTGAATAGAGCGATGCCGATTCCTCGACGCTCCACCCAAGTTCGGTCGCCGCTCGCGTGGCGCGCGAGCGGGGTGCGGGGACGGGAACGGATGCTGTGGATTCGGTGAGTGTGTCTGCCATCGATGGAGCGGCGCGCGGTAAGGACCACCGGCGCCAAGGACTAAATGATAGGAAGAATGTTGAAAAAGAAAAGTGAAATCGCCTCGAGTTGTCAGTTGTCGCCCCGCACGGCGCGCGTGCCCGGATCAGCGTGGCACGCCGGAGCGCAGCCAAGACGCGTCATCAATCAGTTCCGCCGCGCAAACTGCGGGTAATCGCAACTTCATGCATCCGCACGCTGGCGCGGTCGAGTGCTTCTTTGGCCTGATAGAAGGCGTTGGCATCCACCGACCGGGGATCGTATTCAGCGGCGGAAATATGCCCCTTCAGGCTCATGATGGCAGATTCGAGGGTTTCAAGGTACGCCGGCTCCAGGTCATCCCGAACCCGCGCAAGGGCATCGCAGATCCACTTGAGATCCAAACGAGACGTCGCCACCAGGTCCACCACCCGGTGGCGCTGCATGTCTTCGCGGGCGTGGGTAAAACTCTCCGCCTCCATCCGATCCACGTCGGCAGCCGTCAGTCCATAGGTTGGAATGACCTGCACGGTGGCGCGCCGACCACTCCGGCGCTCGGCGGCGGTGACGGCAAGGATGCCGTTGGCGTCCACTAGGAATTCCACCTCAATCTGCGGAATACCGGCGGGCATGGGAGGGATCCCGCGCAGGTCAAAGCGCGCGATGGAACGGCAGTCAGCCACCAGTTCGCGTTCCCCTTGCAGGACATGGATCCCAACATTGACTTGCCCGTCAACGGACGTAGAGAACATCTCAGTCGCTCGGGTTGGAATGCTGGAATTGCGCATCACTATCTTCGCCACTGCACCCCCCACGGTTTCGATACCAAGGGAGAGCGGCACCACGTCCACAAGCAACAAATCACGGCGCTTACCTGCGAGGACTGACGCTTGCACGGCAGCGCCCAGCGCCACCACTTGGTCTGGATCAAGCGCCGCATACGGCTCACGTCCAAAAAACGCGCAAACCGCATCGCGGATAGCAGGAATGCGCGTGCTTCCGCCCACCAGCACCACGCGATCAATCTCTGGCGCTCCCGCATCACGCATGGCGCGGCGACATGCATCAATGGTGCGTGCCACCAAGGGCGCAATCATCGTTTCAAATTCCGCACGTCCAAGCACGCGTCGGTAGGTGCGATCAGCCCCAAATGAAACTTCCAGCGTTGCACTGTCCGCCGCTGACAGTGTGATCTTGGCGCGCTCGGCAAAGTTCCGCAGCGCTTGACGAGCCGCCGGCGGAAACTCCAGTGCAGTGCCAAATGCTTCACGAATCTCGCGGGTCACCAGCGCAATGATGGCATCATCAATGTCATCACCACCAAGACGGGTGTCGCCCGCGGTGGAGAGCACCTGAAAGAACTCGCCGTCATCGGGTCCACCCGGCACCAACTGCAACACGGAAACGTCACATGTTCCACCGCCAAAGTCATAGACAACAATTGTCTCTGACGAAGTACGTCGACGCTCGGATGCGCCAATGCCATAGGCCAACGCCGCAGCGGTTGGTTCATTGACAATGCGAATCGCCTCAAGCCCGGCAAGCCGCGCCGCATCGCGGGTGGCTTGTCGCTGCGCGTCATCAAAGTACGCAGGGACCGTGACCACCGCGCGCTGAACGGGCACTCCAAGTTGGCGCTCGGCAATCTCTTTCAAAGCGCGCAAGACATGCGCAGCCACTTGTTGCGGCGTGATGACGTCTCCAGCAACGGCGAATGCAGCCAATCCATGCGGACCTGCAACAACGCTGTATGGCAACTCACCAACCGAAGCGCCCTGCTCCGTGAATCCACGCCCCATGAAACGCTTGGCGCTGTACACGGTGTCCACCGGATACTCCACCGCATGCGCGCGCGCCTCATGGCCGATCACTGGCGCCGCGGCTGCTACGAAGCGCACCACCGAAGGCAAGAGCGCGCGACCAGCTTCATCCACCAAGATGCGCGGGCCCGCGTCATCACAGTACGCCACCAACGAATTGGTGGTCCCAAGATCGATGCCGACGATCGGATCAGTACTGGAAGAAGTCACAGCCATTCCGGTGATACTAGGTCCTTCGCCCGTGTCAGCTGGTATCCAATCTCCGACTGTCGCTGCGTCATCGCGTTTGCGTTCCCGCATCCGGCAGGCGCTGCATGTAACGATCGAAACGACGTGCTGCTGCCTTGGAAAGTACTTCCACCACTTGTAGCACGTACTCGTTTGGGCCTTGGATAGTGAACGCGCGTTCCGATTTCCCGCCGGTCAGCACCACCTCGGCAACCGGGGTCTCTGCCGTATGCAATGCTGGGTCTGTTGCCGTCATCCACTTGGCTGCATCCACAAGCTTACGCAATCGAAATCCCTCTTCCGCAGTGATTCGTCCGGTCCACTCCGCTTGGCGATTGAACGCCGTCAGACCGCCGCCGTATGAAAGTGATCCGTCAGCGCGCAACTGAAAGTAGTCGTACTGGCGCGTATCAACGCGCGCGTACCAAAGCCGCAAACCCAATCCGTCGGTGCTTGATGACTCATCATGCGGCGGCACAATCGGCGCCGACTCGCACGCGGTAAATGCCACGGAAACCACTGCCAATGTGGCGCAAAGTGCGATGCGTGCTACGTGTTTCATTTTCGAATGGTTGCAGGTTGCTGAGCACGAATGGCTCGGTATACGGCGTACGGATCAGGACCGAAGTCATATCGCTCGGGCGCAATGTCTTCAGCGCGGTAGTCGGGAAGCCAACTCAGAATGGCAAGTGTGCGAATGATGCGGACTGCCGCAGCGTCAAACGGCTGGGCATCAGTGGCACGACGAACAAACGTCCATGTCCGCCCATCGGCACGGAACGTCATGACTGCAAGACGCTCGCCACGGGGCACTCGCAACATGTCCGGATTGGGGGGACCATTCGCGCTGCGTTCGTCGGTAAATCCGTACTGCGCGCACAACCCCCAGAGAAACTGCACTTGGTCTTCGTACAGCCACCTGGTTCGACCGGGGCGTGTTGAAATGTCGATAAACGGACTGGCGTCCGCGTGGAGCGCCCCATCCGGCAGCACCACGTATTTGGCCTGCCGTTCCTCCACCTTCAGGAGTTCCGGAGCGCCAAGGCCCACCAGGACAGTGACATCCAAGGTGAAATCGGGCGGGTAGGTGCCGTCGGCCAGGGCCGGAGACTCAGCGGGTGCGCCTGCGGTCGACTCAACAAACTCATCTTGCGCGGCGCTGGTGCCCGGTTTCGTACCCGGCGCTGGCTCCAACTCGGCCACTTGATCAGACGGCGGTGCCGCCGGTCCGTCAGCGGTCCCAACCACGCCGCTACAGCCCGCAATCAACCCCGCAGCGGCAAGAAGCGCGCAGACAGTCATTTGGATGCGCGTGGCGGCCGTCACAGTGCGCGGAATGCTACCCTTCGACCCTTCACCATGCGAACAAGCGTCACTTGGATCAACGACTACCTCGACCGCCCCGCTACCGCCGAGGAGCAGGCTGACCTGCTCACTGCCGCGGGGCTGAACTTTGATGGCGGCGACGACGCCGACAACGGCGAACGCTGGCAGGAGATTGAGACCACGTCAAACCGCGGCGACTGTCTCAGCCATCTTGGATTGGCGCGCGAGATTTGCGCCATGAGCGGTCGCACACTGAAAGCTCCGGAAGGCCTCGCCAAGGCAACTGGCAGCGCTGCCTCCAAGCACATTGCGCTGAGTAACCACGATCACGCCGCATGCCCGCGCTATACCGCTCGCGTCATTCGCGATGTCAAGGTTGGCCCCAGCCCCGAGTGGCTGCAACGACGCCTGCGCGCCATTGGTCAAATTCCGCGCAACAACCTGGTGGACTGCACCAACTTTGTGTTGTTTGAGTATGGCCAACCCACCCATGTCTTTGATCTTGACTTGCTGCATGGCGCGCGCGTGCAAGTACGGCGCGCCCAAAAGGGCGAGCGCTTCTTACCGATCGGTGACGGCGCACAAGAGGTCACACTTGCGGGCGGCGAATTGCTGATCGCCGATGCCGACCGCGCGGTTGCTATCGCGGGCGTCAAAGGCGGCGCACTGACGGCGGTCACTGCCAACACCATCAATATCTTGGTGGAGGCCGCTACCTTTGATCCCGCCACCGTGCGCAGTGCGAGCCGTTCGCTCAAGATTGCCAGCGATTCTTCATACCGCTTCGAACGCGGCGTTCACCCAGCAGATATTGATGCAGCGGCTGAACGGTTGGTGGCCCTGATCCTAGAAACCGCGGGCGGAACGCTCTGTGACGGAGTGGTGGAAGCCGGAGCCCCGCTCCCCGCTGAACGTCGCGTTTCCGTTCGCCCATCTCGGGTTCGTACCATTCTTGGAACGGATATCCCGCTTGAGGAAATCGTCCGCGCACTGGCAACCTTGGGATTCTCGCCGGTGGTTCGTGGCGATTCAGTGGACTGCTTAGTGCCCGCGCGTCGGCTTGACGTTGAGCGTGAAATTGATGTCATTGAGGAAATCTGTCGCATTCACGGACTGGACCGCATTCCGCTCAAGGAAACGCTGGCGGTACGTGTTGCCCCAGTCGAGCCGCAAGTCGCTGCGCCGCGTGCCGCGAAGGGTCTCTTAGTTGGTCTTGGATGCATGGAATGCATCACGCACTCGTTGATCTCCGAGCGCCACGCCGCGCCATTCTTCCGCGCTGGTTGCATGCCGCTGCGCGTCAGCGATGAACGCGCCGGTGGAACGCCCGTGTTGCGTCCATCAGTCATTCCCAGCCTGCTTGAAGTGCGCCGACGCAATGCTGATGCGGGCATTGGCCAACTTCGAGTCTTTGAGTTTGCTGGCGCATTCTCACTGCACCCCGATGGCAGCCACAACGAACGTTCGCTGGTCACGCTTCTCTCTGATGCACCAAGCGACGCCGACGGTGCCATGCACTGGATGCGCGGCGCGTGTGAGCGCACCGTGCGGCTCTTGGCTGGAAATCACGCCGTAATGCAGGTCTCGGCAGTTGCAGAAGCCAACCGTGCAGCGTGGTACTCCAGCGAAGCGGTACTCACTGTGGATGGAAATGCCGTGGCAACCTGGGGCATTCTGACTCCAGCAGTCACTGCGTTGTTCGGCCTTGAAGGAACATTCACAGCCGCTGAACTTCTGCTTCGACCGCTCTACGCCAACTTCCCCCCCGAAGTCCGCGCGCAAGCATTGCCTTCGTTCCCAAGCATCGAACGCGATCTCAGCGCCATCCTGCCAGAGACCGCTACATGGTCAAGCATTGAAGCACTGGTGCATGGACTGGCCCTTCCGTGCTTTGAGTCGCTGGGGTTTGTTGGCACGTACCGCGGTAAGCAAACTGGCGCAGGACGAAAGAGCGTCACCATGCGACTGACCTTCCGCGCCCATGACCGAACGTTGAAGCGCGAGGACGCCGAGGCTGCCATGCAAGCACTTGCCGCTGCATTGCAATCGCAGTTAGCTGCAGAGATTCGCGCGTAGAACCGCCACACTCAACCGCCGGAACAGGAACAGCACATGGCATTTCGAACACTGACGGTTGAGGAATTTGCAGACATGCTTGCCGCCAAGACTCCAGCGCCCGGCGGCGGTGCGGTGGCCGCTGTGACCGCGGCGCACGCGGCAGCACTGGGTGCCATGGTGCTTGAATTCACCATCGGTAAGCCGAAATTTGCAACAAGTGATGAGAGCAACGCCTCCGCCTTGCAGCGCCTTACCCAACTGCGTCACCATGCGCTTGAGCTTTCCGACCGTGACGCCGAGGCATACGGAGCCCTCAACGCGCTCTGGAAGCTGCCGAAAGATGCACCAACGCGGCTTGCAGCGTGGGACGCCGCCGTGGCTGCGGCCATCGATGCGCCACAGGCGATCTTGGATACCGCTGCAGAGATTGCCACCACTTGCAGCGCCCTGGCCGCATGCACCAACGCCAACCTTGCCAGTGATCTTGCCATTGCCATCGACTTGGCTCGCGTTGCGGCACGCGCCGCGGCGCACAACGTGGAAGTGAATCTCCCTTCCGTCACTGATGACGGCGATCGCAACGCTCGCAGAGCAGCCATGACGCGCGCGCTCGCTGAAGCCGCTGCCGCCGGAGCACGCCACGCGTGAGCACGTTGGGTTTCACGTTGGGCTCCACGTTGAGCACCACGCTCGGATTCACATCACTCCTTGGTGCTGCTGCGCTGCTAGTGAGCGGCGCTTACCTCGCTGGACTATGGCAAGATGCCGTCACGCCATCGCGGCGCAGCATGGGATGGGCACTTGGGCAAGGTCTGCCAGCAAGTCCCGAGGATCTGAACCTGCAGAGCGAAGAACGCAACACGGTATTGAGTGACGGCGTTATGCCCGCGTGGTGGATTCGCGGTCGCGCGCCACAATCAGGCCGCGCGGTCATCGTGTTGCACGGACACGGCCGCTCGCGCTGGGATTCGCTACGGCGCATCAACCAATATGCTCAGGACGCTGCGCTGATCGTGACGCCCGACCTGCGTGGGCATGGCGATGCCCCTGGGCGCTGTGCCCTGGCCCGCCGCGAGGCTGGCGATGTGTGCATCCTGATAGCGGCCATTGAAGCGGAATACCCTGGAATCAGCATCACTTTGGTTGGACACTCCATGGGTGCTGTCGTAGCGATTCACGCTGCCGCCCAACGCGCCGCAGCGGGTGCCCCCATCGCAGAGGTGATTGCCTGGGGCGCCTATGACCGCGTGGCAACGCCCTTGAACGCGCGCCTCAAATTGCGATCTCTACCAGCGCGACCATTCAGCGATGCCATTCTCTGGATGTGTACGCGCCTCAACGGTCCGGAGCATGCAACACAGAAAGCAGCCGCTCTGCTGGGAACAACGCGACTCACCATGCACGCCGACAGCCTCGACGTGGTGTCTCCACTGGCTGATTCACAGGCGATTGCCGCGGCATTCCCCAGCGCAACATTGCACTGCAGTACGGGCGTTCCGCACTCCGATCTGGGTGTTCAGTAACCGGCGATCACTTTGCTGGTTGCATCACTGCAGCGCGAGTCACAAATCCCTTGCTGTCAGACTTCATACTCCACACAAAGGATCCGACGTACTTCGCCACCATGGCGGCGTCCATCGTCTTCAACACGTCGTTGGCATTCCCTGGAACCTTGAAGCCAAGTCGCTTGGCAACTGATGAATCGTCGGCTCTGCCAACCGCGTTGTCGAGTTTGGAATCATCTTCGCCATACTGTTCGAGCAGTTCGCGCTCAAATCCCCAACGCGCTGGTAGGTCGATGTATCCCCAAGAAATCACTGCTTCACCGCCAACTGCAAGAGCGGCGGCCTTGTATGCCTGGTTGTCAGCCACGCTTGGCAAATCCTTCTGACCCATCGAACGCATGGCCTGCTCAACCAACTTGCTGTCACCGGTTGCCATGAACCCGTTCGCAACGCCGATCGACATTGGCAAGAAGTCCGCTGAGAAGATGGTGTTGCCATCAAAGTCGCGGGGCTCGAGTCCCATGGTGCCACCAAACTGAGTGATCATCGGCACCACGGCCTTGGGGTTGGTGCAGGTGACAATCGTCCCGGTCACGCGGCTCTCCGGAGTGACTGGCTGACGAATGGTCTCATAGGTCCAGATACTTGGTCCCATTGCTTCAAAGCCCTTGGACATCACTGGTCCAAAGTTCACTAGGAATCCGTCGATCTCCTGCGCTTGTTCCTCAGGAAGGTTGGCCACCACCGAGTTGATCAGGTTCATCAGATTCTTCAATTGCACATTGACCCGACCAAACGCCACGGCGTCCGGTCCAATCATCGGCGGCGGTGCCTCGATCGGCGCGCTTGGTCCAAGCAGCGCCCAAAGACCAACCTTCTCGCCGGGAACATAGATGCCCGAAGTGACCTCAATTTGTCCGCGCGGCGTATCGATACCAATGCCGATGGTCCAAGCCTGCACATCGCCAACGAGAGGCTGCAACACGGGCTGAACCATGGCGAGCATGCCTGCGCCCTCGCCTGCAATGGACTTCTGTAGCGGTC
>NSIA01000198.1 GCA_002737585.1 Planctomycetaceae bacterium
CCGCCTGACGCAGCTTGTTGACGATCTCCTCCGCCTTGAAACGCTTGCCTGGCATGACCTGACCTCCTGAAATGCGCCGGATACCAAAATCCGGCTTGGTACGGTTTCAGGGGGGAAGGTCAGCTGTTCGCAACCACTCTTGAAGTAGTGTGTGGGGGTGCCTAACGGCCGCGATCACCCATGTCGCCGCCAAAAAACTACGATTCAAATTTGCGGTCGACCGGCGACTTGGGTGCATCGCTTGGTTAGCCGACGTCTTGGGTCTCGGACTGCTTAGTTGCGGATTCACTCAGTGCTTTTCTGGAGTCGAGCCAGACAGTGAGCCAAGTGTATCCAAACGCGTTAAAGGCCATCACCCATGATTGAAACAAGCTGGCGCCCACGTTGCCGTCCAATGATGATTGAGGACGTGTGGCGTCTGGGAGTGTTTTTGCCATGATTAGACCAAACATGAAAGTCGCAAGGATGGGGCCCCAGTAGGTGAGTAACCCCCAAGCGAACCCGGCTGTGGCACTGGTTCTTCGGTGTGGCGGGGTGCGATCTAACTGATGATCTGACCATCCGGGGCCAGCGAGAAAGCCAATTGCGATGCCCTGTAGAGCGATAAGCCAAATGAACAGGGCCCATGCTGTCGATCCTTCGCTGAGGCTTTGAAGCATCGCGAGAGCACCAAGCGCTAGGTTGCCAGATGCAATCCAACCAGCTCGTTTGCGAATTGCGACGATTTCAGTAGTTGTTTTCATCGAGAGTTTCGTGAGGGGCAAATTCTCGTGTGTCGGATAACCACTGATTGGGTTGATTTCCGAACAAGTCGACGCGGGAGCACGATATCCGGTTCCGCCGAAATGACGCGCGGATCAACGCCCAGCATCACGCCCTCGACGGTCCAGTCAGCGACCCCGTCATCTGGAATCGCGATCTCGCGCGACTTCACCCAGGTGAGGAGCGTTTCGATCGGGTGCGGGGTGACGGAGTAGCGCTGCGTGGACATGCTGTGGATCTCGATCCCCCGAAGTTCGATCTCTCAATTTCCACGACCACTCCGGAGTCGTTAAATCATAACTCGCGTGGAAATCGCCCGCGGGTCGCCGTTCGCACCGGCTCGGCCCCGCCCCGGCGCTCCCGACCCCGGGGGTAGCGACCCCTCCAGCGGGCCCGACCCAGACTTAACCCGGCACCCTCCCGCGGAGAGACCCGGAGAGACTTTCGGCCCATCCGGTCGGCCAGTGGGGGAGTCCGGGCGACCACGTGGTTAAGACTCCGAGACTCGCCGCGACCGCCCGCCCTGGCCCACCCCTCGAAATCCCTGCGTACAACGCGAAAGACGCGCCCTCATGGAGGACGCGTCTCTCGTGCGTTTGGCGAGGGCTGCTGTTTGCAACCACTCTTGAAGTAGCGGGAACTGGATTTGAACCAGTGACCTCCGGGTTATGAGCCCGACGAGCTACCAGGCTGCTCTATCCCGCAATACGAAGGGGCAATTATAACGAAATTCGCATGGATGTCAAGGTGCTTGTTCCGTAGGCGTATCGCACCGCCTCAGTCACGCCGCCGCATGCTTCTTCGGCAACATCACGCTGAGCACCATGCTGCCGCCGATCACGCCCACGATAAATGCCAGCGACCATCCCATCGGGAAGTGCCCTTCCCAACTCGCCGGATACCAACTCTCCGGAAGCGTCATCTTGATGCCCACAAAGACCAGCACGATGCCCAGGCCGTACTTCAGCATGTGGAACTTGTCGTGCGCGCCAGCCAGCAAGAAGTACAGACTGCGCAGGCCAAGGATGGCAAAGACGTTACTGGTGAAGACGATGAACGGCTCTTTGGTCACCGCAAAAATCGCTGGGACACTGTCCACTGCAAAGACGATGTCGCTCACCTCGATCATGATCAGCGCCACAAAGAGCGGCGTGCCAACCCAGCGCAGCGCCTGCTTGCCAGTGCCGTGTGGATCAGGCGCAAGCTCCTTCACAAAGAAGTTCTGGCCGTGGAACTTGGAGGTCAGCGGCACAAACCGCCGTAGCAATTTCAGGATCGGATTGTGCTCCGGATCCTTCTCTTTCTCCGGGGCAAAGATGATCTTGATGCCCGTGAACACCAAGAAAGCACCAAAGACAATCACTACGGCCTTGTACTGAATGAGCGCCGCGCCGATCGCAATGAACACCGCTCGGAACGCCAACGCGCCCAAGATGCCATAGAACAAGATGCGATGCTGCAGCGTGGAAGGAATATTGAAGAACCCAAATATCACCACGAACACAAACATGTTGTCCACTGAAAGGCTCTGCTCCACCACAAAGCCAGTGAGGAACTGCAACGCCACTTCCTTGGCTGCAACGGCGGGGGAGAGATAGCCAGCGGCAAGCACTGATTCAACGCGATCTGCTTGTGGGAATCGGTAACTGCAGTACCACCACAGCAAGCCGCAGAACACCACGGCAAGCGACATCCAGATGCACGTCCACGTGGTTGCCTCCTTCATAGAGACAGCATGCGCCTTGCGATGAAACACACCCAAGTCCAGCGCAAGCAGCACGAACACGAATGCCGTAAAGCCTGCGTAGAAACCCCAATACTCCGCGAAGGGGAAGAGGATGCTCTCGTTGGCTAAGAGTGTCATCATGTTTGGTTACTCACAGCCCGCGTGAAGCGAGGTACTTCATCATGTCTACGCAACGGTGCGAGTAGCCCGACTCATTGTCGTACCAACTCACCACCTTGAAGAAACGATCATTCAGTTGGATGCCCGCAAGCGAGTCCAAGATGGAACTGCGCGGATCGCTCATGAAATCGCTGGAAACCACTTCTTCGTCCGTGTAGCCAAGGACATCCTTCATAGCGCCATCGGCGGCAGCCTTCATGGCGGCGTTGATGGCCTCCATGCTGGTTGGCTTGGTGGAACGGAAGGTGAGGTCAACGCAACTCACGTTGGCGGTCGGCACGCGGAAGCTCATACCGGTGAGCTTGCCCTTCACTTCTGGAATGCACAAGGCGCAGGCCTTTGCTGCACCCGTCGATGCCGGAATGATGTTCATGTACGCGTTGCGTCCGCCGCGCCAGTCCTTCTTGGACGGACCGTCTTGCGTGGGCTGCGTGGCCGTGACTGCGTGAATGGTTGACATGAGGCCTTCCTCAATGCCGCAGAGGCCAATCAGCACCTTCACCACCGGCGCAAGACAGTTGGTGGTGCAACTGGCATTGGAGATGATGGCGTCCTTGGCTGGGTCGTACTGCTCGTGATTCACCTTGTAGACAAAGGTGCGAATCTTGTCGTCGCTCTTAGTGGGCGCACTGATGATGACGCGCTTGGCGCCCGCGGCAAGGTGCTGGCTCGCGCCTTCGAAATCAACGAAGCGTCCCGTGGACTCCAGAACGATGTCCACTCCAAGCGTCTTCCATGGAAGCTTGGAAGGCTCCTTCTCACTCAGGCACAAGGTCTTCTGACCGTTGCACTCAAACCCGTCCGCCGTCGCGGTGACGCGGTGACCGAATCGACCATGCATGGTGTCATAGTTCACAAGGTAGGCAAGGCTGTCCGAGGGGACAAGGTCATTCACCGCCACCACTTCGATGCCCTGTTCAAGGCATGCGCGGTAGACAAGGCGACCGATGCGACCGAAACCGTTGATGGCGATGCGAAGTGCCATGGATGGAGCTCCTGCTTCCTAAGAAATGCGAACCCGCGCATCCGGCGGGTAGGGGGAACAGGATATCCGCGTCTTGAGTGCAGGGAGCGGCTTGAATAGTGCGGCGTGGGCGCGGCGCGGGCTCAACGCGGGCACCTCATTCGCCCAAACCGATCACCCCGCGCTACCGGGAGCAGGCTTTCGCCGCGAAAATGCCACCGCCGCATCTAAGAGCCACGGGAATGCAGTGATGAGGCCAGCAGAAATGCGCGTCGGCACACTGGTCCAGATTTCCGTTCGCCGCGTGCCGATGGAACGTGCGATGGCGCGCGCCACTTTCTCCGGGCGTTGCACGAAGAACTTGGACATCTCATGAATTGCATACAGCTGCCGAGCGTTCGGGGCGAGCGATTCGCGCACCACATCAAAGAACTCGGTGCGTGTGGTCACTGGGTGCACGCTTGAAACCATGATGCCGTGCGGCCGCAACTCAAACGCCATGGCGCGCGCCATGTGTGCTTGCGCCGCTTTGCTAGCGCTGTACGCGCCGAATGCTGGCATGGTGAACTTTGAAACACAACTCGAGCACATCAAGAGGTGACCGCCCCGCCCCGCAGCAATCAGTCGCCGGGCAGCATCGCTGCAGAGTTCGGCGCTTGCAAAGAAGTTGGTCTCAAACATGGCGCGAAGTTCTCCACTGGTGGTGGCGTGCACTGATCGCTCCATACCGTATCCAGCGTTGGCGTAGACAACATCAAAGCGCCCGAACGCGCGCTCCGCTGCGTCAAGAATGGCGGCCGATGCGCCAACTTCCGCAACATCCATGGTGAGCATTTCCGTGCGCACCAGTCGCTTGGCTGCATCGGATGCGCGCGCGGCAACTTCAGCAAGACGATCACGACGACGCGCCACAAGCACAAGGTCGTAGCCCATGCGCGCCAATTCGATGGCGGTGGCGGCACCAATGCCAGCGCTGGCGCCAGTGATGATGGCCACGGGGCGATCATGGCGGAGTGTTGTGCGCTGCGATTGGTGCACTACTGACGCAGATGGAGTGGACGTTGTCACTTCCCTCACGATACCCGCCCCTCTCATCTATTCTCTTTAACATGCACTGGCACCCTTCCGCAATTCTGTCACTTGTGTTGTGCGCCGTGATCGGCGGGCATTCCGAGGCGTGTTCAACCACCTCCGCACCGTCCGAACGTGTATTGCTTGCGGATACTCAGGCGGAAAAATCCCTGCAACCGCCCGCTACTGAATCGGGGAGTACCCAGAAGGTGCCAGGGATAGCCGCGAATCCCGTTGGCACGCTTCACGTGGGAGAGCACGTCGTGCCGCTGGAGATTGGCGATGCACTTCCACCGCATCAGCGCGGCATCAAACTCCGCGTTGGTGTTTGTGATCTTCCGCCGTGGACCATCGCGCCTACGGAATCCAGGCCCTACTGGTCAGGGCTTGGAGCGTTGGTATGGAAGAACACTGCTAAAAATCTTGGCATTGATTACACGCTATCCGTGCACACGTTTCCTAGACTTCTGGAGGCGGTAGCCAAGGGTGATATTGATATTGCCATGACGGGCATTCCAATCATTCCAGAGAATATCTCGCGATTTGGCATGACGCCACCCTTTGATCAAAGCGGAATCTCCATCGCAACGCGGGTTCATAGCGCGCTGAGTTTCGCATCGGTCACCGAGCGAGTCATTGCCGCCGAGATCACCATTTGGTTGATTGCGCTGCTCGGATTCGCTGGACTATTTGGACTGATGTTCTGGCTCGTAGAGCGCAAGAAAAATCCAACCATCACTGGCTCAGGCTTACGCGGCTTTGGCGAGTCCATGTGGTGGAGCCTGACGACACTGGCAACCGTGGGCTACGGCGACCGCGTTCCCACAACCGGTAAGGGCAAGATCATTGGTGCCCTGTGGATGGCGTCCGGATTTCTATTGATGACGATTGCTGCGGCCGTATTCACTTCCGCGCTCACCGCCGCTCAACTGCAGCCATTGGTGAAGAGTCCAACGGAACTCATCACTTCACGCGTCGGCGTTGCCATCGGAACAACCGGGGACACGTATGCCACACGGGTCAATATTCCCGCCGTGCGCTTTGCCACCTTCGAACAAGCGATGACCGCACTGCGTGAAGAGCAAATCGATGCCATCGTGGGCTCCAGCACTACGCTTGCCTATTTGGTGGAGCAGTACCCCGGCGACCACATCACCGTGCTGCCCCGGCCACTACTGCGTGACTTTGTGAGCTTTGGCACTCGCTTTGGGATTGACCCCGCTCTCGAAAAGCGCATCGAACTGGAAGTTGTGAAATCGGCAGTATCAGCGGAATACAGCGCTATGCGCGCCGCGATGCTCGGACGAGTTGACGCTGCCTCGGAACAGGATGAAAAGATGCAAACGCGCTGAGCAGGGGTACCGCGCGCCCGCGGCGGCCACCCGCTTCGCGCTAACTGCGGTCACCTGATTCGCGCCCACTGCGTCCCCAACTGCGCCACAACTGCACCACAACTGCCCCCATCTGCCCCGTAGTATCAACGCATGGTCGAATCTACCCAAGTGCGGACTCACGCGGACATTCGCGGCATCATCGGCATGGTGCATGTGGGTGCGCTTCCAGGCACGCCGCGTGGACATCTTTCGCCGAAAGAATTGGTCGCGCACGCCGTACGTGAAGCGCGCACGCTGCGTGATGCCGGCTTCGATGCAGTGCTGATTGAGAACATGCATGATCGCCCCTACTTAGGTGGCGGCATCGGCGCGGAGATCGTGGCCTGCATGTCAGCGGTATGCGCCGCGGTGCGCGCCGCCGTTGACTGCCCCATCGGAGTTCAAATTCTTGGCGGCGGTTCGCGCGAGGCCGTTGCGGTGGCGCACGCCACTGGTCTTGATTTCGTGCGTGCCGAGAATTTCGTCTTTGCACACGTGGCTGACGAAGGACTGATGACTGAAGCGGCCGCTGGTCCACTGTTGCGCTTCCGTAAATCAATCGGAGCCGACCGCGTGAAGGTGTTTGCAGACATCAAGAAGAAGCACGCCGCGCACGCCATCACCGCAGATATTGACATTGCTGCATGCGCTCGCGCCGCAGAGTTCTTTCTTGCCGACGGAGTGATTGTCACTGGCACGGAAACCGGCGCTGCAGTTGACGAAGCCGAACTCAACGCGGTGCGCGCAGCCAGCACACTTCCCGTATTGACTGGAAGTGGTGCAACTCCACAGAGCGTTGCCCGGCTGCTTTCCAATGCCGATGCTGTCATCGTCGGTAGTTATGTGAAAGAAGGCGGACGATGGGAACATGACGTTTGCCCCAAGCGCGCAGCAGAGTTTGTGAACGCAGCGCGCGGGGCGCGTCGCGTGGAGGCCCCCGGAATGGAGGCCGTTCGCGCCATGTTCAGCGGCCGCCCAAGTAGCACCTGAGGTCATCATGCTTGCCTACGTCAATGGATCACTCGTCCCCGAAGAACACGCCAAGGTCAGCGTGTTTGATCGCGGATTCCTGTTTGGCGATGGCGTCTATGAGCTGGTGCGGTTCTTTGGTGGCGTTGGCGTGGCACTTGACCTTCATCAGGCGCGGCTTGCAAAAAGTTTGGAACTCACCGGAATTGTTGGCTTTGACGCACGGACGCTCGTCGATATCTGCGCTGCACTCCTTGAAGGCAACGCCCTGACTGATGCAGGTATCTACATACAGATCACCCGCGGCGCGGGTGTTGCGCGCGCACACATGCCGGTGCCTGGACTGGTTCCAACGGTTGTCGCACTGGCCTCACGCAGTGCACCGCTTGCAGAGTTCCACACACCGGAAACACTGCGCGCCATTGTTCGCCCGGACATGCGCTGGCATCGCTGTGAAATTAAAACCATCGCGCTGGCTGGAAACATCTTGGCATTGATTGAAGCACAGAGCGCCGGTGCCGAAGAGTGCATTCTGATTCGCGACGGCTTGGTGAGCGAAGGCGCGTACACCAACGTTGGCATCGTTCGCGGCGGAACGCTGATCACCTGCCCACTTGATGACACTGCCGCGCCAGTGCTGCATGGCACCATGCGCTGCTGGATGCTTGAAGCCGCGCGCGACGCAGGAATTCCTGTTGAAGTGCGGCGCGTTCATGAACACGAACTCTGCGAAGCGGACGAAGTGCTCGTGCAGTCCAGCCGACGCCTTGTCAGCGCGGTGACAGAACTTGATGGCGTGCGGATTGCAAACGGCGAAACTGGACCAGTGTGCCGCGCCCTGTTCGCGGCGATGCATGCGCGGATTCAGCGATTAATTGTCAATCCAACGTCATGACGCTGAAGCCGCGGCCGAGCGCACCGTGAGTGCCCGCCCCGCTCCGAAACTGTCCATGGACACAGTTTCTATACTTCCCACGAATGTCTTTCCTCCTTGCCATCAGCGTCGGTAACACGCGCACCGCGGTCGGTCACTTCCACGGTGACGACCTCCATGTCGTTCAGCACATCGTCAACGGCGATATCGGCGCGGTCATCACCGCGGCGGTGGAGCAGTGGGGCCACAAGTTGGAGTCCGACGGCGACGGCGAGATTGTCATCGCCAGCGTCAATGACGCGGTCGCTTCCGCCATTGAGTCCAAGCTGGCCGCTGAACTTCATACCGACATCTGGCGCCTGGGGCGCGATCTTGAAGTACCCATCGGCCGCTGCATCGATGAAGACGCAACGCCGGGGCAAGACCGGCTCCTTGCAGCTGCTGCCGCCTATGCAGCGGTGAAGCAGGCAGTGATTGTCATCGATGCCGGCACTGCCATCACGGTGGACTTTGTTGATGGCGAGGGCGTCTTCCATGGCGGCGCCATTGCGCCCGGCGCACAGATGCAGCTGGACGCGCTCAATGCGCACACTGCGCAACTTCCAAAGATTCGCTTTGCGCGACCATCCGACGATGATGCGTTCGGACGCAACACGGCGGACGCGATGCAACTTGGCGTGTTTGAAGGCTTGCGTGGATTGACGCAAGCACTTGTGGAGCGATACGCCGCCAATTACCGCGCGTTTCCATTGGTGATCGCCACCGGCGGTGATGCCGAAACGCTCTTCTCTGACAGCGATCTTGTGACACGCGTTGTGCCGGACCTGGTCCTGCGCGGCATCTTGGTCACGGTTCGTGCTGCTGCTGAGGCGGAATGAGCATTGCGTCGCCTGCATGGTGGTGGTCGACGGCCCATACACCTGGTGCAATCGCGGTCGCCCACCTTGATGGCGATGCACACCTCCTGGAAGAAGTGCTGCGCAAACTCACCGGTAAAGATGCACCACGCACGGGCGAAGTTGCCTGGCGCCGCTTCGGATCGATTGATGATGGCGTGATTGCACGCACCAGTAATCAACACGCGCTCCTCATGCCGCATGGTGGAACGCGCATCCGCGAATTGCTGGATGATCGTCTCGCAGAGCTCGGCGCGCGCGCGCCATCCGCTCATGAATCCGCACACGCCGCGTGGCCCGAAGCAGCCGACCGCATTGAGAGCGCCATGCTCAACACACTCGCCCGTGCAGCCAGTCCGCTTGCCGTTGACCTGCTATCCGTACAACCCGCGCGCTGGCGCCAACACACCAAGCCGGATTTCACGGCCGCCACCGTGTCACTCCCATCACCGCGCGACCTTCGGCTCCGTCGCCTGATCACGCCAGCGCGGGTGGTAGTCACCGGACCAACCAACGCCGGCAAGAGCACGCTGCTCAACGCGCTCGCTGGTCGGGCGGTTGCTATTGCGCACCACACCCCGGGAACCACGCGCGATGCGGTCGCTGCGCGCATTGATCTTGCTGGCCTCGTGGTGGATTGGTTTGACACTCCGGGCGTGCGCCCCGATATGGATCCCATCGAACGCGCCGCTGCGGAACTTGCCGCGCGTGCCCTTGCGTGCGCGGACATGGTGATTGAACTGACCGCTCCGGGACTCGGTTGGCATGCCATTGCGGGCGCCACCACTGCGCTCCGCATGCGAGTGCTCAACCAATCGGACCGCGCTGATGCGCACACCTGCCCGGAGCGCAGCAGCGCTGATCTTGCCATCAGCGCGCACACCGGCGCCGCGATGGATGAACTGGTTGCCCGCGTTCGTGACGCGCTGGTTCCGCCTGCAGACATGGCCGATTCCACGCCGTGGCGATTTATGGACGGTCTCCCTGCCCTCTCCACCGCCGCATCGGCCTAACTCCGGCTACGCTTCACGCCCCATGAATACAGCAGGACTGATGCAAGGCAAGAAGGGTCTCATCGTCGGCATCGCCAACGATCGCAGCTACGCAACATTCATCACTGAGAGCCTCCTCAAGGCCGGCGCGCAGTGTGCATTCACGCACCTGCCCGGCGAGAAGATGGAACGCCGCTGCCGCAATGCCCTCACCGAACTTGGCCTCACTGACCCATGGCTCATGCCGATGAATGCCGGCAGCGATGCCGATCTTGATGCTGTGTTCGCCAAGCTCAAAGCTGACTGGGGCACTATCGATTTCGTCGTTCACTCGATCGCCTTTGCTGACAAGAGTTGGCTCGAGAAGGGCAAGTTCTGCGCCACGCCGCGCGAAGTATTTACGCAGGCCATGGACATCAGTGCCTTCACGTACCAAGCCATGGCCGTGCGCGCCGCAGACCTCATGCCGAACGGCGGCGCAATGATTGCGCTCAGTTACTACGGTGCCGAGAAGGCCGTCCCTGGTTACAACGTCATGGGCGTTGCAAAGGCGGCGTTGGAAGCCACCAACCGCTACATCGCCATGGAACTGGGTGCCAAGCAGATCCGCGCCAACGTCATCAGCGGTGGACCGCTCAAGACGCTCAGCGCCATGGCTGTGGGCGGCTTCGGCGAAATCCTCGGCTGGGTTGAGAAGAAGGCACCGCTGCAACGCAACATCACCGGCGAAGAAGTCGGTGACACTGCACTCTTCCTTGTCAGCGATCTCTCCAAGGGCATCACTGGCCAGTGCATCTATGTTGATGCGGGCTATTCGATCATGGGACTGTGAACCTCAGCGGCGGCCACCGCCACCGGAACGACCGCCACCACCAAACGATCGCCCACCGCCACCGGAGCGGCCGTATCGACCGTAGTTAGAACTTCCACCGCCGCGATTTCCGGCGCCATCGAAGTCATCGCCACGATCGCCGCCCCATGAATTGCCGCTGCTGCGATACCCGGCATTCCCTGCGTTTCCAGCATCGCCGCGGTTGCCGTTAAATCCATCGCCGCCCTGCTGCCAGCGGTCAGACATCGAAGAACGCCAGTCGCCGTCCGTTCGGGTGGCACGTTGTTGATTCAGTTCGGAGACTGCGCCCGCATTGGTGGCGGCGCTCCATTGTCCGTTGCTGTACTTCTCCCATGATCCGCCGGAGCCGCTTTGGTCTCGGTACACCTGACCATCACGCGTTGAATACACATTGTTGCCTGTCGCCACGGTGGTGTTGCCATCCGTATGTGCAACGCCCCATGTGCCGTTGTCGGTCTTCACGCCCGCCGCGGTGACTTGATTTCCGGTGGCGGTACTGCCGGCAGTTACTTTGCCTGCCTCCACCGTGTTTCCGTTTGGACCACCAGCTTCCGCAGCTCGACCAGTCGCGTAGTTCCCAGTTTCTGGGTTGTAACCAGCAGCGCGTGCGCCCTCCGCCCACTGACCGGTGTACGCGTTGTCAACATAGCCACGCTGCCCAGCGGCGCGCGCGCCCGTCGATGAGTTGTACGCCGATGCCGTACTGCGTTCCCACGCGCGACCGGTCCACGCGTTGTAGCCCGCGCTGGTGCGCGTCACTGCGTTGACATCGCCCCAGTGTTGATAGACGTTGCCAGTGGTAGCAGCCCAACCACCCGGGCCCCACGCTGCATAGCCGTGCGGACCGTAGGCACCCGCGTATGGGCCCCAATATGGATACGGTCGGTAG
>NSIA01000199.1 GCA_002737585.1 Planctomycetaceae bacterium
GCTCGGCGCGGTTGGCTTGGAAATTCGCAGTGCGTCAACACGTGGACGCGCGCCAAACTCGGCGAGTGGATTGCCTCGAAGCGCTAACGCTTCTTACCGCGCTGCTTAAACCGAGCCTTCGGGCTCTCAGTGGTCGTTGAACCTCGGCTCAGGAAGCCCGGCATTCCGCCGCCACCCCCTGGTGCAGCGCGGGCCATGTCCTTCATCGCTTTCATCTTGCCCGCGGAACCCATGCCCGCCATTTGCTGGGTCATCTTCTGCATCATCTCAAACTGCTTGACCATGCGCGAGACATCTTCAACCTTGGCGCCACTACCAGCAGCAATACGCTTCTGACGACTGCGATCAACGATGCCAACCTTCTGCCGCTCGCGACGCGTCATGGAAAGAATGATGGCCTCCATACGGTCCACCTGATTCTCATCAATGTTCACATCCTTGAGCATGCCCCCGACGCCCGGCAGCATGCCCAACAACTGCTTCATCGGACCCATGCGCCGAATCATCTTCATCTGCTTCAGGAAGTCATCAAGGGTGAACTGCCCCTTGGCCAATTTCTCGGCGGCTTCATTGGCCTCTTCCTCATTCACCTCTTGCTGGGCGCGCTCCACCAAACTGACCACGTCGCCCATGCCCAAGATGCGGCCGGCAACGCGTTCCGGATGGAACTCTTCCAGCGCGTCAAACTTCTCACCCGTACCAACAAATTTCACCGGCGCGCCAGTCACGCTCTTCACACTGAGCGCAGCGCCACCACGGGTATCGCTATCGAATTTCGTCAGGACGATGCCGTCAACCTTCATGCGCGCATGGAATGCCTTGGCACTCAGCACCGCATCTTGCCCGGTCATTGCATCAACCACCAGCAAGATGTTGTGCGGCTGCAGCGCACGATCAACCTGCTCAAGCTCCTTCATGAGCTCATCGTTCACATGCAGTCGACCGGCAGTATCAAGAATCAGAATGTCGAACTTGCCCTGACGCGCCGCTGCAAGCGCGCGCTGACAGACGCCCACTGCAACGCCGATCGCCTTGCCGTATTCAGCGCACTTGTCGGGCTCGCCGTAGAAAGCCACGCGACCAGGACCGGTGGCATCAGCAGCGACACCTTCGATCACAATCTGCAACTGCTCCACCGCGGCGGGTCGTTGCAAGTCGGCGGCCGCAACCATGACGCTCTGACCACGCTTCTTAAACCACGCCGCCAGTTTGCCGCAGGTGGTTGTCTTACCGCTGCCTTGCAGTCCGCACATCATCACAATGGTTGGCCCAGGCTCCACCAAGGTGATCCGGCTATCCACTGGCCCCATCAATGCAACGAGGCGCTGATGAACGATGCCCACCATCTCTTGGCCAGGCTGCAGACTCTGGGTGACTTCCTTACCGAGCGCGTCTTGGACGCAGTCCTCACAGAAGCGGTCGACCACTTCCAGATTGACATCGGCCTCAAGGAGCGCAGTGCGCACCTCAGCCATTGCCTCACGGACATTGGATTCGGAAATCCGACCTCGGCCGGATAGGTTCCGGAAGGCGGTGCTTAGGGACTCGCTCAGGCGCTCAAACATAGTTGGGGAGTGTAGGCGGTTGCGCCCCGGTCACCCAACTGGCATACGGATGGCGCCGGCGACGTGCTCGCAGTCAAACGCCTCGGCAAAGTCAAAGACGCTGCGGAAATCCTCGGGGGAATCCTGCTGTGTCTTGCTGAGGGCGCCGGCGGCAATCATGGCAAAGACCATGCGGCCAAAGTCATCGGTACGCAGAATGCACCAACGGGCAAGCACCGGTCGAGCCAGCAGCCCGTATTGATCAATAGCGAAGTCGCGCAATCCCATGCAGAGTTGCTGTCCGGAGACATGCTCCGTGGTGGGTGGTCCACCAAGACCATGATCTTCCGCGCGCTGCTCATGCACTTGACGCACGGTGAATCGAAGCCCGTCTTGAATGAACTGATACGCCTCCAATGGATACGGCCCGGCCTTGGCCAGGATCTCCGCTGCATTGCTTTGGTCGGCAGTCTTATTCATGTGTGCACCACTGTAGCTCGTTACTACTGTATCGGCGCCGGACGGCAGAATGCTCGAAATTGCAAAAGTTCCCCAAAGTGCCGAGGATTGGCACTCAGACCCCACACCATTCGCCCTGCCCTCAGAGCGGGCACGAGACTCCCCACAACACTCCGCGGAATGTCAGGACACTGCCGGACGGCATATCCACCGTGGCGCCGTGCTGGTCTTCCCAAACTCCGCTGGAGCACCGTTTTCGCCAAGTTGAACCGCAATGACGCCCGCCACTGGCCCAAGGGAAAAATCCCACCGCGACGGGTCCAATCCAAGCGCTCGTGCGCCCGCCACCGTGGCCATCTCCAGCGCATCGGACAGTGGCAGTTGATCGCGACGCATGAGGAGACGCAGGTCATCCAGCGTGCTGATCCGGTCTGCCGTATCCAGGTTGAGCGCGCTGTCCGTTCCAAGGCAGACGTTCACCCCGGCCGCGCGCATTGCACGGTAGCGATGACCAGCATGCCCAAAGAACTCACTCGCCCGCGGGCAGTAGGCAACATCGATCGGCAGCGTTGCCAGCAGCGCTAACGCCTGATCATCAATATCGTTGAGGTGGGCGCACAAGACCCGGGTCTGCCGTCCGGCCGGAGCCGCTGACGCTGCCCGGAGCCGTTCGGCCATCCAGTCGATCGGGTGGCGGGCGCCGGCTGAAAAAGTCCCGTCCCATAGACCGAAGCTTTCTAAGAGCTCCCGGAACGGGCCGGAACCGTCCGCAAGGAAGCGCCGTTCGTCCACCGACTCGGCCAGGTGCGTGGAGACGGGCAGCCCCGACCGCAAGGCCGCCTCAAAGACGCGCCGATCGCTTGAGTACGGGGCATGAGGCTGAACGCCACGCCGGATCCCACGCGCATGCCCCGCCGCTGCAGGAGTCATGGCTTCCATCGCCGCCAGACAGGCAGGGACGCGAGGCCCCATGCCGAACACCTCCTCAAAGACGCAGCCTTCAAGACCCATGTCGGCGCATGCCGCCAATGAGGCCTGCAACGCATGGGTTCCAGCAATGTCACCGACTGCCGCAACTCCGCCTGCGTCAAGACGTTGCACTCCGGCTATGACGGACTGCCGGACGTCGTCAGCCGTCATTGAAAGCCGCGCGGAACGAACGCCGCCGAGCCACTGGAAGAATTGCTTCGGCTCCGGAATGCGCGGAACGAGCGTGAGGTCAAGGTGAGTGTGTGCGTTCACCAGCGCGGGGATGACCGCGGAGCCGGACGCGTCCACCCACGTCACCGCCCCACCCGGCACGCCCACTGATTCCGGCGATCCCGCCGCCACCACCGTGCGACCGCGCAGCACCAACACGCCGGGTGCGAAGCATGCGCCGCACCCATCAGCCAACCACGCGGCGCGCACGGCCACCGGAGCGGCAACAGAATCATCCTGAATCTTGGGCGTGTTTGACATGGTGGGCTCGCACAATCATCAATACGCCGTTACAATACGCGCGTCCTTTACGGGACGCTGTCTTTTACATCGCCGAACCGTGCGAGCGCATCGCAGGTTCGGCCTCACACCACGCTTTTGGGAGGATCCCTATGACGAAGCGCGCATGGATGACGAGTGGTCTGCTAATCGGTACTGCCCTTCTTGTAACGGGCTGCGTTCCAGAGCAGAAATACAACGATCTACTCACCTCTTACAAGGGTCAAGAGCAACAACTGCTCACGACACAGAACGAGCTATCAACTGCTCGCGCCAACGAGGATCGTCTGCGTACGCAGATCGCCGCCACGATGGCTGACCTTGAAGAACTGCAGAAGCGGATCGCCAACGGCGACCCCGACATGGAAGCTTGGGCCAAGAAGTATGACGAGCTCAAGAGGCAGCTCGCCATGCTCGAAGTCAATCAGCTCCCTGATGACCTCACCAGGGAACTCACTGCACTGCAGAACGAGTATTCCGATGTCTTTGACTTCGATGCTCGCACGGGAATGCTTCGTTTCAAGAACGACTTCACGTTCGACTCTGGCAGCGATCAGCTCAAGCCAAGTGCTTCAACTGTTCTTGCCAAGCTCGCTGACATCCTGAACTCCAACTTGGCCTCCAAGTTTGAAGTCAAGGTCGTTGGTCACACCGACAACACGCCCTTGGTTCGCACCAAGGCGAAGTACGGCACCAACCTCATGCTTTCGGTTTACCGTTCGGCAAGCCTGCGTAACGCCCTGGTCAAGGACAACGTCAGTGCTGGTCGTTTCCAGATCGCTGGCTACGGCGAATACCGTCCGGTGGTGATCAATTCAGCGAAGGGCTCCTCGGAGAACCGTCGCGTCGAGTTGTATCTCACGCCGCTCTCCGTTGACATGGCATTGGATACTTCCAGCGAAGACCGTACGCCAGCTGAGGCTCCGGTTGCCACCAAGGCAACCACGCCGAAGGCTGCGCCGACGAAGGCTGCGCCCGTGGAAGACGAAACGCCTACGAAGTGATCGCTCGATGCGATCAGCCCTGAAGGTCGCAACGCGCAATTGAAACGCGGCGGCAGGATTCGTCCTGCCGCCGCGTTCGTTTTTACTGATGGTTGGTGAAGCTGTTTGTTACGCGTTCACGTGTGATCACACATGCGACGCTGGCCCAAGTCGGGTACGCGACGCCCGCACCCGCTCCACTCAAGAGCCCGGCGTTGGCTTACCGCAATCAAAGCTGGTTGGCACCATGCACAGGAACCGCAATGGACCAGCCCCCACATTGCGGAACTGATGCATCTGATTCGGAGCGATGAACAGAACATCTCCACTACGGATACGGTGCGTTGCGGTTCCGTAGGTGACATCGGCTTCGCCATCAATGACGATGACTTCATGCTCGTAATTGTGCGCGTGATGCGGCGTATGCCCGCCCGGAGCAACAACATAATGTCGCATGGAAAAGTTGGGAGCGCCATGCTGGCGACCGACCAAGATTTCCATGCGCGTGTCCTTCACGCCATCCATGGCCACTGGCACTGCGTTGGCCGGATTGGGTCGAACCAGATGCAGGGTGCTTGAAGGAACAGCATGCGCAGCGCTGCACGCGTCCGCGTCCATGCCCGTACCGTTTGCGGCGATATCCGCAGCGGCCGCGCCCGGAGCGTTCCCGGCCGTCACTTACCCGCCTCGGTGGTGCCCTTGGCGGCAGTTCCCAACTCGCGCACGCGAACATTGCGGAACATGATGTACGAACCCTCGCTCTGCAGTGCGATGCGGCCAGGCAGAACGGCAACATCGGTTGCGACGTTTTGCAGTTCGCCGTTCACGTACATCTCCAATCGGCTGCCATTCATCACAATGCGGTAGCGATTCCATACGCCCAGCGGTGCCTCGTTGCACTCGCCCATACGAATGGTGTGCCGGCCCTGTGTGCGCGCGGGATCCACCTTCGCGGGGAATTCGCCGATGTTCCAAATATCACCCGCATGGCGCGATTCCAATTGCGCTTCGATGCTCTTTGGCCAGATCTCATCCTTCTGTTGCACGCGCAGAAGCACGCCGCTGTTTCCAGCGCCCTTCGAAGGATCAAAGCACCACTCGAGTTCCAATTCAAAGTTGGTGTATTCGGCCACAGTGGCGATGTAGCCCGCTGGAGTTCCGGAGCAGAAGAGCAAGTTGTTCTTCGCCGTCCATGTAGCCGCAGCATCGCCCTTGGTCTCACTGGGGAACACCTTCCAAGCATCCAGGCTGTCGCCCTTCAGAAGGACCTTCCAGTCGTATGGATAACCACCCGATCCGTCGCCGTATGCATATGTATAACTGGTGCCGCATGCCGGCACAAACAGTGCGGCCGCGCCCAACACCAGCAGCGGGCACATTCTTACGAACATACTTCTAGAAATGACGGACTTGAGCGATGAGATTCGAACCGGGGTCGAGTAGTTCAGGGTCATAGCGGAAAAGTCTACCGCCCAACCCTGAAATTAGACGCCGTGCGCGCGTGAGAAACCGGGCGCCACCGTTCCGGACGGCGACCACACCAATTCAAGGCGTTCTGTTCCGTTCAGAAATCCTTCAAGCCAATGACCAACTGCCTCAATGCGCCAGTCACCACCGGTAAAGAGCGGTGCCTCACCCTCCGAGCATCCAAGGGATTGCCCCCGCCGGCGCGACTCGACCACCGAGAAGTACCAGCGTGAGAAGGTGGCGCGGGTCGCCACCAGGTTGGATGCGAGGCCCGTGGATGCGCAGCGCACTTGCAACGCGTTCCAAAGTTGATCACTTTCGGCACGGACCCGCATGTCGTCGGCAAGCGGATTGCCGGGGTCATTGTCAACTGCCACGGCCTTGCAGCCAGCGATCGCAGCCACAATATCTTCAGCATGCGCGGAGGCGATCCGGCGCGGAATACCAGAAATGTTGCCGATGGCAGACCGATCGGTTGGCTTGCGCTTGGCCAATTCAATGACAGTGGTGTCTGGCAGGACCACGCGCGCAGGCATGTCATGCGTACGGGCGAGTTCATAGCGCAGCGTTACCAATGCACGCGCAACAGCCATCTGTCCGGCGCGCAGCGGCTCGGTGCGATGCAAGCGGCGCAGTTGGCCTTCGGGGTCAAATGCCGTACTTCGCAACTGTTCACGACTTTCGCTGGCTGCCCAGTCGCTTCGTCCAAGCGTGGCGAGGCGTTCCGAAAGCATGTGCCAAATCAAGTGCATGTAGCGCACGTCGTCCGCCGCGTAACCAAGCTGAGCGGGTGTGAGTGGGCGGGCATCCCAATTAGTAAACGTATGCGCTTTGCCAAGTCGGTAGCCAGTGAGCGTCTCCAGCACGGTCCCCAGGCTTGACGGCCATGGCATCCACGCGAGCGCAGCGGCGACCTGCGTATCAAACACCTCGCTCGGCTCAATGCCTGCTCCGCGACGGAGAATGTCAATGTCGGTATCGCCGCTATGGACAAGAATGGTGCGCCCCGGCTCAGCGATCGAACGGAAGAACTCACCCAAGTCATGACCAGCAGCCTCGAATGGCAGCGGGTCCACCAATGCAAGTGCGGTGGGTGTTGCCACCTGCACCAAGCACAGCTTGGGATAGAAACTCTCTTCGCCAATGAACTCTGTGTCGTACGCCACCACCGGATGCGAACGAATGTCAGCGATCAGTACCGCCAACGCCTCGGGCGTGGTAATCACCTCGGCCACCGCTTTGGAGACCAAGGGGTGATCAAACGGCTCACGCGGTGAAGCCCCGCCATGATTGTGATCGGCTGCTTCGTGTTCTTGGGAGCGCTTCTTGCGGCGGTAATTCACGTCGTGGGGTCAATTCCCAACCGTGACGGTCGGTGCTGTTGAAAGCGGGAGACGGGACTCGAACCCGCAACCTGCTGCTTGGAAGGCAGCTGCTCTGCCATTGAGCTACTCCCGCAGAGAGATCGGGATTGTATCACGAAGACCGGTGCAATTGCTGCCTCTTACGCGATCAATCCTGCGTGAACCCGAGCGTCCGGCGTGACTCCGGTCAGGTGGCGCTCCAACCCGGCATGCCGGTACGCAAGGCGGCGGTGATCAAGGCCAAGGAGATGCAGAATGGTTGCCTGCAGGTCCTTCACTGGCACCGGATCGCGCACCACGCGGCAGCCCAACTCATCCGTCTCGCCGTAAGTGGTGCCAGCGTTGCACCCTCCCCCCGCCAGGAGCACCGTAAAGCAATGCGGGTGATGATCGCGGCCGAAGAAATCTTTCTTCCCATCACGGAATTCTGCCATCGGCGTTCGGCCAAATTCGCCGCCCCACACAATCAGCGTTTCATCAAGCAAGCCGCGTTGTCGCAGATCATTGATGAGCGCCGCCACGGGACGATCAGACTCTTTGCACTTCTTGGGAAGCTGAGTGAGTATGTCATCAGTGGCACTGGTTCCGTGTGCATCCCAACCCCAATCAAAGAGTTGTACAAAGCGAACGCCGCGTTCGGAAAGTCTGCGCGCGAGCAAGCAGTTGTTCGCAAAGCTTGCTTTCCCAGGCGTGGCGCCGTACGCCTCCAGCGTTGCAGTATCCTCATGCGCAATGTCCATGGCGTCCGGAACACTCGCCTGCATCCGAAACGCTAACTCATACTGCGCGATCCGCGCATCCGTCTCCGGATCAGAAGCACTTGCCGCCGCCATGGAATTCAAATCTTGCAGGGCATCAAGCATGCGACGCCGAGCAGCACGATCGACGCCTTCTGGATTCTGGACATACAGGACCGGGTCGCCGGAAGCTCGGCATTGCACGCCCTGAAACGCACCGGGAAGAAATCCGCTTCCCCACACACTCTTACCGGCATCCGGCGTCTTGTCACCGGAAACCAGCACCACAAATCCAGGCAACTCCGAGGCTTCGCTACCCAATCCGTACGTCAACCATGAACCCATGGAGGCACCGCCAAATCGCGGATCGCCAGTGTGCAACAACAACTGCGCCGGCGCATGATTGAACTGGTCGGTGGTGCAACTCTTCACAATGCACAGGTCGTCTGCCACGGATGCAAGGTGCGGGATCAATTCGCTCAACTCCTGCCCACTGCGCCCATGTCGTGCAAATTTATAGGGGGTTCCAAGCAGTGTTGGATGGCCCTTGATGAAAGCAAAGTGCTCCCCTTTCAGTAGTTCATCGGGGCACGGCTGACCATGGTGCCGCACGAGCGCTGGCTTCCAATCGAAGAGCTCGTGCTGGCTTGGGGCGCCCGCAAGGTGAATAAAGATCACCCGCTTGGCACGTGCTGCAAAGTGCGGTGCACGCACCATCAGTGGGTCAATCGGCGAGCCCGCGGGGCGCAATGACACCGCGTTGGCATGCGCACTCTGCTCACTGCCCAGCATGGCGGCCAGCGCAATCCCGCCAATTCCCCACGCTGAATTTCCTAAGAATTGCCGCCGCGTCATCGCCTGCAGCTCCGCCATGTATTCGGCGGGCGTGGCAACCATGCGGGGACGGGGATGGTGGTGCGACATGGACCCAGATCAGGTTCGCGAAAGAAACTCGTCAAGATTCATGATTGTGGCTGCCGCAGCAGACCATACCGAAAGTTCAGACGTTGGCTGTGTTGCGGTAGTGGCAGCCGCCCGCTCACCTGCTACAAGTTGCGCTAACCGCTCACACTCTTCGTGGCGCGGGGTGCGCACCAGCGCGGTGGACAACATCCAGCGCGCTCGTTCCGCATCACTGGCTCCCGGTGTTGCATCGATGGCCCGTTGCGCAAATGCTGCAGCAGCCTCCACGAACGTTGGGTCATTCATCGCCGCCAGCGCCGCAAGAGGCGTATTGGTGCGGATCCTTCGCACCGTGCATGTTTCCCGTGAAACAGCGTCGAAATTCATGAGCGAAGGATGCGGGCTTGATCGACGCCAGAAGGTGTAGATAGCACGACGGTAGCGGTCGCCGCCTTCACTGGTAGTCCATCCATCACCGCTGTACACCACCATCCACGTGCCATCGGGCTGGTGTGGAAACACTGGCGGCCCGTGCATCGTGCGATCAAGAAGTCCTGCCACCGCTAATGATTGATCGCGAATCGCCTCTGCTTCAAGGCGAAAGCGCGGCGCTCGGGACATCATCCGGTTGTCTGGGTCAATGCGCAGCGCCGCGTCCGAAGGTTGCGCGGACATGCGGTACGTGCGCGACTTGACGATTTCACCGATCAGCGCCTTGCGCGACCAACCAAGATTTTGCAGTCGACTGGCCACAAAATCAAGCAGCACCACGTCCGATGGACGCGTCCCCGCTTCACCAAAGTCCTCCAACGTCTCCACCAGTCCGCGTCCAAAGATGGTCTCCCAGATGCGATTCGCTTCCACGCGCGCTGCCCGCGGATTGGCTGGATCCATGATCCACTGTGCCAAACCAAGGCGATCCGAACGCTGCGCTCCCTGCGGCGGGAAACATGCGGGCGTACCTGGCGCCACAGCATCGCCAAGTGCGCGCCAATTACCGCGCGTAAATACATTCGTTGCACGCTGTTCACCGGCCGGCAGTTCCTGCATCACTGGAACAGTGGTAGTGCCCCGCTCCCACGCAACATGCAACAGCGGGCTGTCGTCGTCGCGATCCGCGTCGGCGGTTTGATTGAAATACGCGAGCGCTGTGTAGTAATCCCGGTGATCGATGGTGTCGTACGGATGTGCATGACACTGCACACACTGCATCGATGTACCCATCCATGCAAGCCATGTGGTAACGCTTCGGTCCATGACGGCTGCTACACGAAACTCCTCATTGTCTGTTCCACCCTCATCATTCGTGAGTGTGAGCCGATGAAACGTAGTGGCAATGCGGTCATTCTCAGTAGCGCCGGGTAGCAGATCACCAGCGATCAGTCGCTCCGTGAATTGGTCATAGGGCATGTCGCTGTTCCATGCGTCAATGAGCCAATCCCGGAACCGCCACACATCGCGGCGCGCGTCCTTCTCATAGCCCTTGGTGTCTGCATAGCGAGCAAGGTCAAGCCATACCCGCGCCCATCGTTCACCGAACGCCGGTGATGCCAAGAGCGCATCGACGGTGCGATCCCACTGCGCCGAGCTTGGATCTGCAACGTATGCCGACACCAGCGCGGCGTCAGGTGGAAGGCCAGTGATGTCCAACGCGGCTCGGCGAACCAATGACTCTGGCGCAGCCTCCAGCGGCAGCGGGATACCGGCACTGGCAAGTCGAACCGATACCGCCCGATCAATTCCGTGAGTGTTCCACATTGACTCTGGACCAGGTGCCGGCATCGGCTCCGCAATCGGCCGCAACGACCAGAGCACTGGGTACACGGCGCCAGCATCAACCCACGCGCGCAGCGTGGCCACTTCATCCGCCGAGAGCGCAGGCCCCTCTGCTGGCATTCGCAATTCTGGATCATCATGCAGCACACGTGTAAGGAGTGCGCTTGCCGAAGCGTTACCAGGAATGATGGCCGGTGGTCCCTTCGGACGAACTTGCAGCGCACGATCGCGCCACGCCAAATTCAATCCCGCCTGCTCACGCACCCCACCATGACAACGAAGGCATCGCGACACCAAGATGTCGTGTGCACGTTCAGCAATCATGGCGTCCGCGGCATCATCAACACGCTGCGGCGGCGCGGCCATGGCCATACCAACAAGGATGATTCCTGCACACGCATCCAGCATGCCACCCTTACCGCCGAAGAGCACCATAGATGCGACAGACTGCTTGAATCGGCACGAATCATGCCAATTCAAGCAGTCTGCACATCATCAAACTCACTTGAACGGGTCAGTGGCGTGCACGTCAGCATTTGGAGCGTTCTTCACAACCACCTCCACCACAATGGTGCGTGCAACTTCGCGCTTGCCGTCGGTTTCCCACGGCCGCATCAGAACAAAGCGCATCTTGGCGTCGCCCTGTGCCACCGCGGTCATCCCAAAGGTCGACATGGTGGCGCCACCTGGTCGGGCCTTCGTACCAGCCACTGGCTCAACCTTGCCAGCGGGGTCACCCGTCGTCATCTGCATGTTGCCCGGAACCGGGCCTGCGAGCGACCAGGCGAAACCAGTTCCCGCATACGCG
>NSIA01000200.1 GCA_002737585.1 Planctomycetaceae bacterium
CTGCTCGGTACCGATGATCATGCGGAACAGCGTGGTCTTTCCTGCGCCGTTTGGACCAATGATCCCCACGATGGCGCCGGCTGGAATGGTGAAATTGACATCATCCAAGAGCACCTTCTCGCCATATGCCTTGCACAGACCCTTGGCTTCAACAACCAATGTGCCCAGACGCGGACCAGCGGGGATGAAGATTTCCACCTCGGCAGCGCGTTCCTTCTGGTTCTGACCAGCAAGTTGTTCATAGCGCTCAACACGCGCCTTGTTCTTTGCCATGCGTCCCTGAGGATTACGACCGATCCACTCCAGTTCGCGCGCCAACGCCTTCTGCCGAGTCGATGCGTGCTTCTCTTCCACTTCCAAGCGCTTCTTCTTCTGCTCAAGCCAACCGGTGTAGTTGCCCTTGTAAGCAATGCACTGGCCGCGATCAAGCTCCAAGATCCACCCGGCAACGTTGTCCAAGAAGTACCGATCATGCGTCACAGCAATGATGGTTCCCTCAAAGCGCTGTAAATGTTGCTCAAGCCACGTGACGCTTTCCGCATCCAAGTGGTTGGTTGGTTCGTCAAGCAACAGAATGTCGGGCTTGGTGAGTAGCAGCGTGCACAGCGCCACGCGACGGCGCTCACCACCAGAGAGCGTGTTGCACGCCTGATCTGCTGGCGGGCATCGCAAGGCTTCCATGGCCATTTCCAACTGACTATCAATGGTCCATGCTTCGCGGCGGTCCAACTCTTCTTGCACCGTTGCCTGCTTGGTCATCAACTTATCCATCTGCTCCGGCGTCATGTCCTCGCCAAACTTGGCGTTGATCTCGTCGTACTGCCGCAGCAAGTCAAAGGTCACCTTGGCGCCATCGCGCACCACTTCCATCACGGTGCGCGTGTCGTCAATCAGTGGTTCCTGTTCGAGGTAGCCGATCGTGTAGCCATTGGCTGCCATGATCTTTCCCTCATAATTCTTATCGAGCCCCGCCAAGATCTTCAGGAGCGTGCTCTTGCCACTGCCGTTGAGACCCAACACACCGATCTTTGCTCCGTAGTAGTACGAAATCGAAACATCAGTCAGGATCTTCTTGCGATCGATCTCCTTCGATACATTGAGCATCGAGTAAATGACTTGCGTTTCGTTCTTTGGACCGGTTTTCTGTGGTGCTGCCATGGGGTACTCCGCTCAATGGGGGAACGGCGGATTGTACGCAGCCCGCGCAAGTACCTTGTCAGTATGGCAACCCTAGTTGAATGGCTGCGCGCAAACACCAACGGCAGGCTGCGGCGCATCCTGATCGGTGGCGTTGGCGGCAGCATCACGCTGGCGGGGATTGCGCTCTTGGTGCTCCCCGGCCCCGGAATTCCGCTGGTGCTTGCTGGTCTTGGCGTTCTCAGCCTGGAGTTTGCCATTGCCCGCACCTGGGTGGAGGCGCTGAAGCGACACGCCGAAGGCGCGGGCGTACCGAAGCAGGCACTGTGGATCCTGCCGATTGCAGGGCTCGTCATTTCGATTGCATTCATGCTGACCCCTGCCTACTTTGGAGTAGTGCACGGCAACAACACGTGGACGGTGGTGCGCAAGCCCAGCTTTAGTTGGGCACATGCGTATTCATCGATTGATGAATTGCAGAAGGCCGCAGCAGACGACCCGGCGGCGGCGGAGATGCTGGCGCGCTCTGGTCTTGTTGGCGCAACGCCGTAACGCGGCGGCCAATCACTTGCCAGTCATTTCACTCTGTAGGTAGCGCTTAAAAAACTCTAAACGCTTGGCGGATCCATACGCCGTCTCCGCCGCGCCATGCCCCGCCCCCGGGACCACCACCAATTCATGATCTTTACCGGCACGCACCAGCGCTGCCGATACTTGCAGCGTGCTGGCCGGGTCCACATTCTCGTCAAGTTCACCAACGATCAACATCAATTTGCCTTGCAACTTTGCTGCATCCACCACATTGGAACTCCGTTGGTAACTTTCGTCAACCGGCCAACCCATCCACAGTTCGTTCCACCAGATCTTGTCCATGCGATTGTCATGACATCCGCAGTCGGCCACAGCCACTGAATACACATCCGGAAAGTCCAGCAGTGCCCGCATCGCACTCTGACCACCCGCGCTGCCTCCATAAATTCCCACGCGCGAAAAATCCATCCACGGGCGCGTGGCCGCGGCGGCACGAAGCCACGCGACATGATCAGGCAAACCTGCGTCTTTGAGGTTTTTCCAGCAGACATCATGGAACGCTTTGCCGCGCCAGTTGGTGCCCATGCCATCCACCTGCACCACCACAAATCCTGCTTGCGTGAACCTGCGTTGACCATCCCAGACCGCAAACGCCTTGGGAACGAAGTAGTCGTGCGGACCGGCATAGATATCTTCCAATACGGCGCGCGGTGCTGAATCGTTGGCACTTCCACACGGCCGCCAAATGACGCCGTACACCTGCGTGGCACCATCACGACCAACGGCCGCGCATCGCTCCGGCCATGTCCACCCAGCGGCAACCAATGCCGAAGCATCCGCGCGGCCAAGTTCCATCACCAAACTGCCATCCGCGCCGCGACGCAATTCATGGACCGGCGGCAAATCAACACGCGACCACGTGTCTACATAGAACGCGCGATCCGGGCTCCATTCCAGCACATGCGTTCCGTCTCCCTGCGTCAGACGCACCACATCACCACTATCCATAGAAACTCGAACGAAATGTTCGTAGTACGGATCTTGTGCTGAATCGATACCCATGACCCGCAACACCAGCATGCGCGTGGCTTCGTCCACTGAATCCACCGCGCGCACCATCCATGCACCGCGTGTCACCTGCCGCTTGACAGTGCCGTGCGCCACGTCAATCAGATAGATGTGATTGAAGCCATCACGCTCACTCATCCATAGCAATTCATCATCGCTGATCCAGTGCGTCCAGATCTTGTTTGGGTAATCAATGAACGTAGGCGAAGTCTCTTCAGCAACGATCCGAACTTTGCCTGTGGCCGCATCAATCGCTAACTGGCGAAACACCTGATGCCCGCGTTGGTTGTAAGTGAAGAAGAATGTGGCGCCATCCGCCGACCATCGGCATTCCTCAATTGACCATGGATTTTCGAAGAGTTCACGGGATACCTGCACTTCATGACCATCGCGCGCAAAGAGCCGCGGCCAGCGCTGTTCAATCTGATCGCCCGGTTTCAAGTATTGAATAGTGCGCATCCGTGGCTCAACCTGGTCAGTCGGCGAACTCTCTATCAAGTGCACTGGATGGTGCTGCTCCGCCACGCGCTCAAACATCACTGCATGACCGAAGCCCGGAGCCCAAAGCGCTGGACCGGCATATTTGGCTGCGTTCGCAGGCAGTTCCGGTGGCGTTGCTGGATCTTCCGCGGACGATGGCGGTACCAGTGCTCCGGCGGGTGCCGGCGCTCCAGCGGGTACTGACGAGACGGGCGCGGGCACCTTCTCCACCGCGGCGCCAATATGAACAACGGTCGGCAGCACATCGCCACGCACGTATCCCAACGTACTCCCGGAAGCATCACGCACTTCCCACGCATGACCGGCAAACGTGTGTTGTTCACGAACCTGTGCCGAACCCAACGTGCCATATGAACGGCGAACACCCCCAGTATCCACCCAAAGAAGTTCCACCACTCCCGCACTCTCATTGCTGAAGCGAATACGTGACTGTCGCGTACCGGGCAATGAACGCAACTCTTCGTTCACCAGCAACCGTTCCGCGAATCCAGCAGTAGCTGACCCGCGCTCCGTGCGCACCCCCGTACGCGGATCCACCTCAACTACGGTTCCACCCACGCCGCGTGGCAACAGCCACAACGTTCCATCGGCGTTCCATTGCACATCAGCGGCCGGGTCGCGTAGCAGCGATTCCCAGTCCTGCTGCGGCGGCTGAGGTGCAGCAAGCAATGCAACAACTATCAGTAACTCAGTAGCAATCCACAGCATCCGCGCACGATACGCCCATTCCCGCTATACCTCTCCGCGTGACTTTCTTCCGTTTGACTGACGCACTGAACGCCATGTCTGTCATTCGCCGCACGCAACAACAACCACAAGGATGTACCCCCATGAGACAAGTGAATTCAGCGTCCGCACCCTTCATGATGGTGCTCGCAGCGTGGTTGGTGGGGATGTCGCTTGCGCCCGGCTGCTCCGGACCAAGTCAGCGGCAGATGGAGCTTGACCGTCAGTACACCGAGGAGACACGCTTTCGAGTGCAACTCACTTCCGAGTTACTCGACGTTGCCGATACTGCCGCGGCTTTGTTTGAAACAGAAATCATCAACGCGCGGCTTGCCGGTCGCCCCGAGCGTGAAATTGCGTATCTCGAAATCACCCGCAACGGAGCCGTTGCAAACTATCGCTCCTTGGCGCTTGGGCAAGATGCCTGGGGGGCGCTTGTGGACCTCTATGTGTTCTCCGATTTGAGCGTTACCGCATGCGAACATCGTGCGCGTTTACACCCAGACCTTGCCACGATTGATTGCGATGCCACGTACGCAGAAGTGCACCGCCGAATATTGGATATTGCATCCAAGCCCGACCACATCACGCCTGAAAATCGAGCGACTTTGGACGCTGCGATCACTGCCTACAAGGCCAAGCACGCAGACCTCATCAGCGCCGGCATGATCCGCATTGAAGATCTTGCCGCATATTCCGGCACTGCTTCCGCTGTCTTTGACGCCTCGGAACCAAACATGATGAGCCCCATCACCAATGCGGCCACGGAGCTTGAGCAAACCAGACTGCTTGGCGCACAAGTGGTGTGGCTCGCAAGCCGCCTGCCCACCGCCGCGGGATGGGAGGCGCAAGCCACCATTGATATGGCCATGTCGAGCCCGGCAGTGCAAGATGGGCTGAACCGCGTACAAAAGCTCAGCCAGCAACTTGATACCACCGGCGTCACGGTGACCGCGCTGAGTGCCAACACATCATCACTGGCAACTGATATTCAAAGCCTTGCCACCAATGTCAAAGAGCTGCGTAAAGAACTCGGGGATCTTGAAGGCGATCGAACCCTGGTGCGCGAAGCGATCGGTGCGGCAGCGATCATGTCCGCACTCCTCTTGCTAGTACTTGCAGCGGGATTCGTTGCTATTGCACGTGCTGTGCGCGCGCGTCAGAGCACCAGTCAAGCACCCGGCGCACGCGAAAGCGCGTAACGGATCATCACTGTCGACGGCATCGGTGGATACGAAACAATCGCACGGAATCCTGCAAAGTCGCGGCGATCCCACTCGGAGCGCGCAAACACGCTGTCCACTACTCGTTGCTGGTCCGGCAGCAAGTCGGTGGTAAATGAATCACGGGCTGGATCCATGCGAATGATTGGCTCATCGATCGGCAGGCGATAGTTTTCACGCGTTGCTGGATCAAGTGCGGTGCCGCCGAACGGTCGCCCATACACCAGCAATTCCGGGGCGAAGCTATTGAGGAGGTCGCGATGAACCAGGATGTCAATATGCACATACTCGGTTGGCATGGTGACCAGCGCGCCCATTTCGCCATGTTCACTGTCGCTCTGTGTGGGACTGCTGTAACGAGGCACCGCAGCACGCTCTATCCCGCCAAACATGAATGTCACTGAACCGCGCTGGCCAACCGGTCCGTCCATCAGTTCGTGCGAAACACCCGTATCTGTCTTGATGCTCCGAACCTCTGCACCCACCGGTGAGCAGAATGAGCGCATCACCAAGTGCGGTTCACCGGGAGTGGCTGGCTTCTCGATCGCTTCAAGATTGCGCCCGCCCGGAAGTTCACCACCAACCGTGTCGTAACTGGTGAACCGAAAGAGCGGCCAGCCTTGTACGGGCCGAAGCCGACGAATGTCGTGCAGCCCGCCAACCAGCACTATGTCAAGAAGTTCCGGATACTCCGCGCTCGGCGCAAGAAATTGCGTCATGGAACGAACGCGCGCCTGCACGCCCCAAATTCCCGAATTGCCGCGGAAGGCAAGCTTGCGTGAGACCTCCAGCGCCCTGCCGCCGCGCGACATTCCATCCATCAAAAGTTCAAGCGTTGGTCGATCACCAACGTGCGTGCGCACCATGTCTTCAAACGCCGCAAGCGTTGAGCGCACGGCACTGACTGGCGACGCATAGGGTCCCGAAGCCTCCATGGCGCAGAGCAAGATCTCCATGCCTTCACTGCCAGGAATCAACGGCACCGCTTCAATGGGATCCACCGATTGAATGACCTTGGCTACCTTCCAAGTCAGATTCTTATTCAATTTGAATTGACGTGACACTTCCTGCGGGCGCGCCGGGTCAGCACCCACGGCGGCGTACAGCGCGCGCAGGGCGTTTTGAAGGTCAAGCGCGCAGGTGCGGCACTGCAGGTCAAAGTCTTGTGAGGTGGGGGTCACGGGAGAGCCAAGATAGACGGGCGGAAGGGGCTGCAGGGAAACAAACTGATACGAACCTTCTCAGGTCTTTCCTTAGGGAACTATCTATTCCACCATGTGTCCATAGGATGAGGCGAATGAATAACAACGGACTCCTTTGGCGCGGGTCATGGATCGCCGTCCTCCACACCACGGTTTGGGCGTCAGCCACCACAGCCGGATCTCCCCCGCTGCCCCCAACAACCGCCCAAAAATCGACTGCGCAAACGCCGCCGCCCACCACCGCAACGAGTGCTCCGATCGACGGCCCTGGCCTACTCAATGTGGTGGCGTACGGACCGTCGGTCTGGTCTGGAAGCGTGCCCGTCGGTGATGCGGGATTCGCAACGCTCAAAGCATGGGGAGTGCAAACGGTCATCTCGGTCGACGGTGCAGCACCCGACCTTGCACGCGCGAACGCCGTGGGTATCCGCTACGTCCATCTGCCCATTGGTTACGACGGCTTTGATGACGCACGCAAGTTGCAACTGGTGCGCGCCGTGCGCGACCTTCCGCAGCCGATCTACATTCACTGCCACCACGGAAAGCACCGCAGCGCGGGTGCCGCTGCAACCATCGCCGTCTCGCTTGGCTGGCTCACCAGCGAGGCAGCACTGGCGCGTATGAAGATTTCTGGCACAGCGCCCAACTACACGGGTCTGTATGCGTGCACTGCTTCCGCTTCGCTGCTGACTGCAGCAATCATCGATCAAGCATCATCTGAGTTCCCTTCTGTCACACGCCCCAATGGATTGGTAGAGGCCATGCTGGCGATCGATGACACCAACGATCGGCTGGCTGCAATTGAACGCGCCGGCTGGAAAGTGCCCGCCGATTACGCCGACCTGGTTCCAGTGGCTGAAGCAGCCGCGCTTGCCGACCACCTGCGTCTCTTGGCAGCGTCGCCGGAGATCGCGGCCCGACCGCAATCGTTCCGCGACCTACTCGCAAAGAGCCAAGGCCTTGCCCAACGACTCGAAGACCAACTAACCACCGTGCCGAGCGGAGACCCCGCGCGGCTCTCCGCCGACATGCAGGCGCTTCAAGCCACCTGCAAAGAATGCCACGCCAGTGCGCGCAATCGCCGCTCCGCTCCGCGTGACGTTGCAGCTCCCTCTGGCACCACCGCAGACACACCCGAACGAATCGCGCCGTAAGTCCTATAACCCATAACCTGATCCTGCGAATCTTCACCGGAATCAAAAATTGGAATCGCATAAGTGCCGTCTCAGGCTATGTTTCTTTACAGCGTTTCACAGAAAGCGCGTACCTGACCCCCACTTGAAGAGCCACACTTGAATATCAATTCCCGAACCGTCGGATTCATCGTTGTCGCCAGCCTCACCGCGTGCGTCTTCGCAGACGTCGACACCGGCCCAAACGGTCACGGTCCCCTGCCCACACCGGCTATTGAGAAGCCACAGCCAGCCACGCTCTCGGAACGATTCGGAACATGGTTTGTGCCCGTGCCAATGATCACCCTTGACGCCATGGACCACGGCGCACTGATGGCTGAAGATGAAGCCACCGTGCAACCCGCGCCGTTCCGCTTCGGCGTTGAACGCGGCGTGAAACTCTCACTGAACGACGGTCAATGGATCGACGTTGCTGGCGGACGGTTGTGGCGCATCGGTATCGACGCCATCGGTGCACTCAACTCACGCCTCCACCTCAGCGGACTCAACTTGCCAGCGGGTCAGGAACTCGCCATCACCTGCCCCGACTTGGAGCAGAAGATGACTGGCATTCTTGAAGGCACCGGCGACTTTGGAACAGGCGAGGCCTACGGCCCCTTCTCACCAACAGCCCGCGGAGAAATCGAATGGTTCGTCCCAACGGGTCAATCCGCTAAGGAACTTCCCTTTGACGCGGTCGGCTACTCCTACGGGTACATCCCGGTCTTCAGTGACATTTCAAACGGCGGCACCTGCTCGCTCAATCCAGCGTGCTATGCAGCATGGCTCAACGAATCGAACGCGGCTGCCAAGCTGGTGTTCACCGCGGGTGGCGGAAGCGCCCTCTGCTCTGGTCAGCTGGTGGCTACCACCGCCGCGGATGAGACACCCTACATTGCCACCGCGAATCACTGCATCAGCACCACGGCAGCTGCCAATAGTTGCCAAATGATCTTCTTCTACCGATCAGCATGCACGGGCGCAAACTCTGCGGGAACCACGGTCGCTGGTGCAGACTTGGCCTCCACCTATTTGGCTAGCGATTGCACGCTGCTCTTGGCAAAGGGCGCCCTTCCAGCCGGCTGCTACTGGGACGGTTGGTCGAACGCCAGCCCAGCGCTGAACTCTGCCTGCACCGGCATTCACCACCCGAGCGGAACGCCGCAGGCAATCTCGTTCGGTGTGAAGAATCTCTCTGGCTTCAACTGCGGATCACCGGCCGTCAACTGGAACTCGCTTTCGTGGACCCAAGGCATCACTGAGGGCGGGTCATCGGGTTCTGCCATCTTTACTAACAGCGACCACAAAATGTTCGGCGTGCTCACCTGCGGCGGTAGCGCGTGCTCAAACACCGCGGCCGATGACGGCTACGGCCGTTGGGACTTGGCAGTGAATACGGCCAGCAGCAACTTCGGCACGCTGCTTGCTGGAGGCTCCGATGACACGCAAGAGCCCAACGACGCCTGCGCCAACGCCAAGGCTGTGGTGCCTGGTACCTACAGCACCCTGGTGGTCAAGCGACTCGACGAAGACTGGTACGCATTGCCTGTGAATGCTGGCGCAACGTTGACCATGAACATGACCTTCACGCATGCGAACGGTGACATCGATGTTCAGTTGTTTACCGCCTGCGGGGGCACCGTTGCCCTTGAGCGCGCTGCCAACACCAATAATGAGTCGTTCACTTTCCTGAACTCCAGCGCTTCCAACACGGTGTACATGCGCGTATATCTGGCCACCGACACACGCAACGAGTATTCGTTCACGTTCAGCACATCCACCCCCGCTCCCGCGAACGACGGCTGCGCCAGCGCCAGCGCGGTTGGGGTGGGAGCATTTGTATTCACCAACACCTTGGCAACTGATGCTGCTCCGGCACTACCCGCATCATGCGATGAGGGCGCCGGCGTCACCATTACCAAGGACCTCTGGTACCGCTTCACGGCACCGATCAATGGTGGCATGACTGCCAGCACCTGCAATGCTGCAACGTTCGACACTCGTATCGCGGTTTATTCTGGAGCCGCCTGCCCAATCTCCACCACCGCCGTGGCAGCCTGCAGCGACAACAGCGCCGCATGCACAAACGGCACCAGCTCCGCGGCATGGAGCGCGAGCGCTGGCAGTACGTGGTACGTCCGAGTTGGTAGCGCCGTAGCCGGCACTTCCGGGACCGCCACGCTGACCTTGTCGGCGGTGGTGAATTGCCCAGCTGATATGACCGGCAACGGCTCGGTCGGCGGAGATGATTTGGCGGTGCTGCTCGGAGGCTGGGGCGGAGCTGTTACCACTGACCTGAATGGCGATGGCACCACCAACGGCGCCGACCTCGCCATCCTGCTTGCAGCTTGGGGCCCCTGCCCGTAACCCAGCGCTGCTGGCGCTCATTTCATGACACCTGCGCCGCCCCGACGGGCTCATCCGTCGGGGCGGCTTTCTTATGAGCGCGCGACTACCCTGCGTCTCCAATGAATGCAACCAGTGTGCTCATGCCGTTGCCTGTAGCGCTTGCCGAAGAAGGCACGTCGATGAGTTTGTTTGAGTACGTGCGCGCAGGCGGCGCACTTGGCTACGTGCTCATCGCGTTGTCAGTGCTGGCATTGGCACTGATTGTGCGGAACTTGCTTTCGCTGCGTCGTGGGCAGTTGGCACCGCCGGCCGTCGTCACTGCCATTTCAACTGCGCTCCGTGCTGGTGATGTTGCCGGCGCCACCCGTGCGTGCACCAGCGATTCGTCCCATTCATTCGTTGCGGTCGTGATGGCGAGCGCCATTCGACGTTGCACC
>NSIA01000201.1 GCA_002737585.1 Planctomycetaceae bacterium
CAAATCCGGCGGCCTCCGCTGCAGCCCACGCTTCCTCTTTAGAAAGAAGTGTGGCCCCCACAATATTCTCCAACATCGTTCCCGGAATCACGCGCGCGTGCTGCCCCACTACGCCGATTTGCCGACGCACCGAGACCAGATCTAACTTTGCCAGATCCTTGCCGTCAAAGAGAACTTTTCCTGCAGTCGGGCGTCGCAACCCCAGTAGCAACTGCGCAAGCGTGGACTTTCCGCTTCCCGATGCACCGACGATCGCGATGAAATCGCCAGCGGCGACTTCAATGGAAACGCCTCGTAGTACCTCATCTGCGGAACCCGAATAGGCAAATCGAATGCCTTGCATTGACACGCTGCCAGAGAGTGGCCCGGCGCTTGCTGCTCCAGGATCGGACTCGGCACGTTCTTCAAGAATCGGCAGCAATCGACCCATCAACGGCGCGATTTCAGAAATGTCGCCGATGGCGTAACCCAATGAAGTGATCGCTGCAAGCGCTGCGAGGAATGCAGCATTGAACGCAATGAAGGCCGGCACTTGCACTTCTTTGCCGCCAGCGATGGCACCGAAGCGCCACCATAAGAACGCGGCGGCAGCAAATGGCACAGCCACTGCAAGTACGCGCAATTGCGCACCCACAAGGGCGGCGCCGTACATCGCACGGCGCTCGGGTCGGTAGCGATGCAGCCACTGCAGCAACGCGTGCTCCTCAGTTCCAGTCGTACGAATCCGATCAATGCCGTCGAGCAATTGCAGTGAAAAACCACTGAGCTTTCCACTCCGTTCCGCTGCGTCAGCGGCGAACCGCGCTTGTCGACGCGCAACAACAGCGGTAACAGTGAAGACCACCAAGAACAGAAGTACCGATACGGCGGCAGCCAGCGGATCAATGGCTGCCATGAGTAGCACATACGTCAGCGAGAATACCCCGCTCACCACTGAGACCACCATTGTTCCTGTGACGCGACGTTGTACTTCCTCAATGACACTCAGCCGCTGTGCAAGATCGCCAACTGAATACTTCTGGAAGAACGAGAGTGGCAACTGCAATGCACGCAGAATGATCGAAGATGAACCTCGCATCGTGGCGCGGGTTTCGGTGCGGAGCAGAAGGAAGCGCGTCACCAGTTCGCAAGCAGCGACCGCAAACAGTGCGGACGCAAGCACCAGTCCAAGGTGCAAAAGTGAGACTGGATCGCCACCCGGAATGACTCGACTCACTAAGAGTCCAGTGGCGACTGGAATCAATAGATTCAGCACGCTTGCCGCAAGAGAAACCAGCGCAGCTAACCAAAGGTCATGCGCTGAGCCGCGCAGCAAGAAGGCGAACAAGGCGCGCAGCGTGACTGTTCCGACTGGCAACGGCGGCGCAAACAGCACCGCGGATCGATGCAGCAATGCGGCCTGCTTTGCGTCGACCTTGCAAAGTCGCGGAGGCTGGTCGGGCAGATACATAAACGCGCGATATCCGCTCCAACGACCGGGTATGAGCGCGACCGGCGTTCCATCAAGCGCGGTCACCAGAAGCGGACCAAAGTTGCCCTTCCACCACTCATCGGTGAGCCGCACGTGGCGACATCCAATGCGCGCCGCCTGCGCAAACGACTCCGCTGACGCCAGCATGGAATCGTCTGGAATGCGGCGCGGGATACTTGCCAGCGGAACACCAACTGCAACGGCAACGTGACGGCACGCGCGGAGTAGTGGGTCGACGTGGGGATCAATACTCAGGACTTCGTTGTGATCAGCGAAGACCGATCCGAGCATGCGCGCGTAGCGATCGCGTAGTGCGGCTGATTGTTGCGATCTGCCGCGGGCAGCGGCAGCCATGGCGGCAGCATCAGCGGCAGCAAGCCCGCTTGCATACTCAAGCAGCCTGCGCAGTGGATCACTTTCGCGTTCCGTGGCAAAGCGAGCATCAATCGGCAGCATGACACGAGCAAATGCATCGGTGCCGTCGGCAATTGCTTCTTCAACACCCGGGCCACGGGCAGGCGCCGTCACTACCTTGGCGCGGCCATCGGGCACAGCAACAAGCGTTGTATCCGCTCCCTGCACATGCGTCAGCAGTGATGGAAGCACTCCACCGGGCGCAACGGTACCGAGGTAGACACGGCGCCCCGGCGTGCCATCAAGCCTTCGGCGAGCAACGAACACGCTCACCATGCCCGCAGCAACGGCAAGCGCGCGCGGTTCGGCGCCCAAATCCATATGGTCGCGGCCGTCAACGTGCCGCTCCTTGCTTCCCAATTCAACAAAGATGGTCGCTGCACTGTGGAGCATCAGCCCTGCCCTCCACCACGAACAAAGGCCACATAGGCACCGTTCAGCGCCATGAGTTCATCATGCGAACCGCGCTCAACGATCATTCCGCGGTCAAGCACCACAATCTCGTCTGCATCGCGAATGGTGCTCAGGCGATGCGCAATGACCAAGCATGCGCAACCGCGCCGCCGAAGCGCCCGGTCGATCTGCGATTCGGTGGTTGCATCAAGCGACGACGTGGCCTCATCAAGGATCAAGATGGAGGGGCGACGCGAAAGTGCCCGGGCAATTTCCACACGCTGCGCTTCACCACCGGAGAGATTGATGCCACCTTCGGCAATCATCATGCCCAAGCCACCACGCGCCTCAATCAATCCAGCCAAGCCGGCATCGTCGGTCGCTTCCCGCATCCATGCATCAGGAATAAGCGGGTCCCACATGGACAGATTGTCGCGCAGGCTAGCGGCGAAGAGAATGGGTGTTTGCCCCACCACTGCGATGGCTGTGGCGCGCTCATGTCGTGGAATCGAAGCGAGCGGGCGACCATCAATGAGCACCTCGCCAGCCCATGGCGAATAGAGACCGGCTGCAAGCTTGGCAGCCGTGCTCTTGCCGGAACCAGTGGCGCCGACAATAGCAACCCGATGACCAGGTGCAATGCGCAAAGTGAAATCGCGGATCAACGGTTCATCCGCTTCGCTGTAGCCAAACACAACATCGCGGAATTCCAGGGCGTCAGCGGCTGGCGCAGCCTGTTGGTCCAGCACGGATACATCTGCACCGTGAGCTGCCGCGACTGGCTCAACTGGCAACGCCAACGGATCGCGCGAATGCCGAAGGACATCATCAATGCGCGCCATGGTGGCATTCAGTGATTGAATTTCTTGTCCAAGTGATGCAAGCTCCAGCACCGGTCCCATGGCAACAACCAGGATGGCCTGGAACGCCAACAACGAACCAATGGTGATGTGCCCCTGCATGACCTGCCATCCGCCAAATGCCAGAACAATGGAAGAAACCAAGAGAGAAACCAAGAATTCTGGCGCTGCAGTGAGTGTCGTTGACAAGCCTTCGAGCGCCTGCGCGGATGTTGCGGTGCGTGCGTTGGCGTCCGCGATGCGTGCAAAGAGATCGTTCTCACGTCCGGAGGATTTGACTGTTTCAATCGCTGCCAGGCCAGCAGCGAGCGTTCCCGCGCCAAGACCGATGTCCTTTTCCAACGTCCGCGTGCGATCGATCAGTGCGCGCCCCGATCGAATCACAACAAGAATGACAGCGGCGATGATGCCCGTTGCTATCAATGCGAGGTGCTTATCAATAACAAACAGCGCAATGATGAACAGCGTCGAGGTGAGGAGCCCAACCAGCGCCGGAGCAATTTTTGATGCAAATGCTCCCGCTAACAGTTCAACAGCATCAAGGCGCTGCACGATATCGCCGGTGTAGCGATGCGAATAGAAATCCACTGGAAGCCGGAGTAAGTGATCAAAGAATCGAGCCGCACCGGTAACGGCTAGACGCTGTTCAAGCTTGGCGAGTAGCTGCTGTTGAACATACGCAAGCACCGCGCTCACCACCATGGCAGCAAGGGCCAGCAAGACCATGGGCAGGATCCAACCGTTCGCTCCTTCCAGCAGGACGCGGTCGACATACACCGCGCCGAGGGCGGGGAGCGTAAAGGCCGGAACCGCAAGCAAGACGCCGCACGCAGCGGTGGCTGCTACTACGCGCCAGGACCCACGCATCCGCTCCACTAACGCTTCACGAACTCCGCGGGTCCGTCCGCCGCGCCGGAAGTCAGCGGTTGGCGTTAACTCCAGCACAACCCCCGTGAACTTCTCATCGAACTCAGCGGCACTGACCCAGCGATGGCCAATGGATGGATCCATGATCCTCCACCGCCCGCGGCTCCAACCTTCAAGCACCACAAAGTGGTCGAATCCCCAGTACAGAATCCCAGGGAGGTGCAAATCTCGCAGTTCGGTGCTCTCAACACCGTAACCCTCGCACTTCAGTCCGTAGTTGCTCGCTGCAGCGGTGAGCTGCAATGCGCTGCTGCCATCACGGCTGACGCCGCACACGCGCCGCGCTTCCTCAATGGCAATATGCCGACCGTGAAACGCAAGAATTGACACGAGGCATGCAGCGCCGCACTCCACCGCATCCATCTGCACGATGGTTGGTGCAGTAACGACCCGCAGTCCGGAGGGTCGAAACGCCACGGCGCGGGGGGTCGGGGGTGCTGGAGATTTCAGCACTGCGTCAGTCACTGCAGTGGAACCTCCACCGTGCGAAGGGATGCTACGAGTCGGTTCATCGACCACTGAAAGCCTGCTTGAGCCATGGAACGAGGAGAGAAATCGGCGCCACATCTTCAGTGACAACATCAACGTCACAGAGCGTGCCGGGCGTGAGTTGCTGGGGGTATCCAACTCCACCACTCCAACGCAACCCGGTTGGTGAAGCGGCGTCCAGTTCCAGGTCAATGACCGCCGATACGGTTCCTTCGGAGTGTCGCTCCATGTCTTGGGCGACTTCTGGACTATTGATAATGCGAAGGAAACTATCCCGCGTTCCAACCACTGGATCAACATCGCGCACGATAGAACTGATCACCCCAAAGCGTTCGCGGTCCGCAGTCGATGGTTCAACGTGCGCGCGCATGTCCATGTGCACACGCTTGCCTTCCGTGAGCGGAAAGAATGCGTAGCAGCGCAGGCGGCCATCGCCAACATCAGAAATGATTGCTACGGTGTTGCCCGTGTGCACTCCATCGCCTGGACTGCAGGTGAGCTGTACCACCTTGCCAGCGCGCGGCGCAATGACATGTTGTTCGGCTGACATACGCGCTGCCAGTTGGCCAATCAAGGCATCTGCTTCGGAAATGACGTTCTCGCGACGCTGTCGATCTTGCTGGCGACGGGTGCTGGCTTCCGTACGATCGGTCTGAATGCGGAGTAATTCGCTCCGTGCTTCAGAAAGTGAGCGTTCGATCTCCACTGTTCCGTTGGCAATCGTCAGCAACTCAGACTCTGGTAACAATCCCTCGGGTGCTCGAGCTCGTTTGACTTCAACAGCCTGGTTGAATTCAAAAGCGATGGCTGCGGCACGATCAATGCGGTGGCGACATTCACCGTCGCGGATATCCATTGATGCAGTGAACGCAGCAGTGGCCACATCTTCTGCCGCGGTCAGGTTGGCATCCTGCTCGCGCAATCGTGCAGCGGCATTTTCGGCGTCGATCCGCTGTGCTTCCAGAAGTGGATGAGCAATGACCGCCAGCACTTGCCCTTGCTCAACACGGTCGCCGGGCTTCGCAAGGAAATCACCGATGCGTCCATCGGCAGGCGCTTCTGCGGCCACCACCATGGAGCCTTCGATCAAGATGCCGGTACCGCGAACGGTCAACGGAATCGACCCAAAGAAACCCCAAACGGTAAATGTTGCAACCACCGCGCCCGCACCCGCTACCAACAACCACAGGCGCGCCGACACTATCGGAGCTACACGGTTGATGCTCTCCGGACTCGATGCGGAGTCAACGGCGCGTTCTCGGAAAATGTGGTCTTCACCGTCCATGGAGTCGACCATTGCATCCTAGCCAATTGCCACGGATTGTCTCACTTCCGCGCTTGCCATCCATACCGCTCGTATCGGTGAGTGAAGGTGCCGTCCGGGCGGAGGTCAAGGACCCCGTATCCCTCTGGAATGCCTTCCACTGACCCCTTCCACCATGATCCACAGACCGCGCCGTCGCAGATGTAGGAGATGCCGTCAATCATGCAGTGGTCAAGGAGATGGACATGCCCGCTCAGGCACACCTTGACATTTCCAGCCTGTTTGAAGAGATCGTGGAGCAGTGTGGCGTCGGTGTGCATTTCGCCGTGATAGATGACGGTATTAGTGCCAACGTGCTTGCGGGAGCGCGGCGCGCCGTAGGTCAGTGCCGTCAGCGAGAGAATTGGAATGTGCGAAACCACCGCAATTGGCATTGATTTTGGCGTGGCAGCCAGTGTTTGCTGCAGCCATTCGTACTGCGCATCATCCAGGTACGCCGTGTAGCCATCGCCCTTCGGTTGCACGCTATCGAGGCAAATGAATCGCCATGGGCCATGATCAAACGTGTAGTAGTTGCGAGCGACGCCAAAGAGGTCACACGCGAAACGCTTGCCCCAGTCTGCCTCGGTACCAGTGGATTCGCTCTTCTTGCGATTCCAACCAAGGATGTCATGATTTCCAGTGACGTGGTGCACGGGCACCCCGCATTCACGCTTCAGTGTGCCTTGGAAAATCGCGCGCAACTGCTCCGCCCGGGCGCGCTTCGCTTCGAACACATCCATCACCGCGTCGCCACCAGTGATGATCAAGTCTGGCTTCATGGACTGCGCGTGATTGAAGGCGCTGGCCATACCTTCCTCGGCACCGAGCTCCGGCTGCACATGGATATCGGTGAGATGTGCGAGACGGATGGTGCCGGGCACCACGCTGCCCGGAGAAACTGCCGCCCCCGCACTTGGTGGGGCGGTTGTGGACTGCATAATCGGTAGCGCACGTCCAGCAAACGCCGCGCGCATCGCAGTCAGTGCGCTGGCACCGATGATGGCATTGCGAAGAAAGTCACGGCGACCGGCTGTGAACGTGGGGACGGCACCGGTCACGGGCGCGTGCGTCGATTCCGAAGCGGCGGGCGATGGCTGTTCCATGTCCTTCGTATACAGGCTTGCGGCAGACCGGTTGAGGGCTCACGGGCATTCCGTGGTTCGTACACTTATGCACGTGGAACACCTGCGAACACCAACCCCGGATGAAATCCGCACGATGACCACCCTCCGTGACGGCGAGGTGCGCCTGGGGCAACGGGTCGGCATCGTTGGACCCGAGGGGCAAACTCCGGCAGGAACACAGGTTGTGCTCGTGGGAATCCCCGAAGACATCGGCGTTCGCGCCAATCTCGGCCGTGCCGGCGCACGTCGTATGTGGCGAGCGTTTCTGCCGCGCTTTCTGAACATGCAGTCGAACACGTTCTTGGATGGGGCGACCGTAGCGATCGCTGGATGCATTGATGTACGCGACCTGAACAAAGCCGCCAAGGGTATTGATGCAACGGTCGGCGGGCCACGGGCGCGCGCCGAGGCCCTGGTGACCCTGCGTGAAATGGTCAGCGAGATTGATCGCCGCGTGGCAAGTGTCATTGAAGCGTTGCGCCGCTCGGGGGTGGTCCCGATTGTGATTGGCGGTGGTCACAACAATGCATACGGCATTCTTGCAGGATGCGCACGCGCTTCAGGACAGTCGCTCGGCTGCGTGAATATTGATCTGCACGCCGATCTCCGACCATGCGAAGGCCGACATTCCGGAAACGCGTTCACCTACGCGCGCGCTGATGGTCATCTGGACCGATACGCCGTGGTTGGCATGAGTGAAGCATGGGCGACCCAGTCGATCATCACCGCCATCGAAAGCGATCCACGCACTGCGGCATTCACCTTTGAATCAATGCTTCGTGGCGGAGTGACGCCGCTGCGCATGGCTGAACTGGCGGCGGCACATGTGGCTGGGAGTAAAGCAACATTGGAACTGGACCTTGATGCAGTGGCACAAGCTCCGGCAAGCGCAGCTGCGGCCAGCGGCTTCAGTGGCGCAGAGTTCCGATCCATGGCAACAATGTTGGCCAACACCGTTCAACTTCAAGCGGCACACATCGCTGAAGGTGCTCCAGGAAATGGAGCCTGGCCAACAGAAATGCTGGCGAAACTGGTTGCTGAACTCACCCGCGATATTGCTACGACAACGCTCAGATCACCGCGGGTGTGAACGCAAACTTACTTCCATCAAACAGCCCGCGATCACTGAGTTTGAGCGCCGGGATGACCAACAGCGCCATGAACCCAGCGGTCATGTACGGAGCACGCAAGGGTGAGCCCAGACGCTTGGCCGTCTTACTGAGTTGTGCGTAGGCCGCCCCCACTTCTTCCCCCGGACGGTCACTCATCAATCCCGCAATCGGCAGCGCCAATGTTTGCGTGCCGGCGGCGCTTCCGTCAGAAACGGCAAGACCTCCGCGCTCTGCAAATACGGCGTTCACTGCATGAGCCACCGCTTCACGTGAGGCGCCCACAGCAACAACATTGTGGCAATCATGTGCAACGCTTGAGGCAATGGCGCCGTGCGTCAACCCAAATCCACGGATGAACGCCATCGCCGGCGGGACCGCGGAATAGCGATTCACCACGGCAATCAGCAGAATGTCCTGTGACGGATCTGGCTCAATCACTCCATTGGTGACGTGCATCGGTGCGTCGATGGATCCGGTGACTAGCTGTCCATCCTCTGCGAGTATCGCATGGGCAGTCACTGGGGCGTTACTTGCGTCACTCCCCGCGCCGCGCACCGGAGGCAACACGCGAAAGTCACTCGCTACAAACGTACCGGCGCGGAACGCGTTCGGAGTCCGCGATGGTCGCGGCGCGATACATGAGCGCCCACCTTCCGACACCAACTCCCCCGCAATCCATGTCCGCAAAGGCGTGAAATTCAATAAATCCTCCACAAGCACCATGTCGGCGCGATCGCCTTCGCGCAACAGACCGCACGGCAATCCATAGTGGCGAATGGGGTTCAAAGTAGCCGCCCGCAGAGCAACGAATGGATCGATTCCCTTCGCCACGGCGCGCGCTAGCAAGCGGTCAATGTGCCCAACCAGCAAATCGTCTGGGTGCGCATCGTCAGTGCAGAACATGCACAACTCGGGATGTTCGGCAAGCATCGGCCATAGTGCGTCAAAATTACGAGCAGCGCTGCCATCGCGGATGAGAATCTTCACTCCAAGCGCAGCCTTGTCACGCGCTTCATCAAGAGTAAAGCACTCATGATCCGTCTCAATACCGCGTGCAAAGTATGCGCGCGCTTGCTCCCCGCGGAGACCGGGCGCATGCCCGTCAACCCGCTTGCCACGCGCTTGGGCAGCAGCGATCTTGGACATCACTTGCGCATCAGCACCGATCGCGCCGGGCCAATTCATCATCTCGCTGAGGTAGTGAATGTTTGGATCATCTAAGAGCCGCGCGCATGCATCGGCATCAATCGTTGCGCCGGCGGTCTCAAATGATGTCGCCGGTACGCACGATGGACAACCAAACCAACACGTAAATGGTGAACCGGCAATATCCTCAATCATGAAGCGGATTCCAGGCTCACCCAAGACATTGGCAATCTCGTGCGGGTCACTCACTGAGGCAACTGTGCCATGTCGCATGGCCACGCGCGCAAATTCCCACGGCGGCAGCATGCTGCTTTCAACGTGCACGTGCGCATCGACGAAACCAGGTACAAGCACTCCCGGCTGCATGGCGGCAGCGCTGGGAACGATGGCAACAATTCGTCCGGAGCGAACCGTGACTTGACACGGGCGGACTGTTCCGGAAGAAACATCTGCGACCAAGTGATTCAGCGTGATATCGGGCATGTAACGCAGCGTAGCGCGGCGGCGAATGATGCGAAATGACTCAGCAGGAATTCACCAGAGGCGGCACACTACAGCGATGACCGCCCCCACACTTCGGCTCGACACCATGCAGTTCTTCGGCCGACTTGCCAGTGATTACCACGCCATGTTCGGCGTGACGCTGCAAGCACTTGCCGGGCAGCGAATTCTTGATTGCCCATCGGGTCCATGTTCGTTTGTTGCCGAAGCAGCGGCGGCGGGCGTTGACGCGGTTGGCGTTGACCCCCTGTACATCCATACGCACGATGAACTACGTGCGCGCTGTGAGTTGGACATTGCCGGAACGATCAAGGCAATGTCGGAGCACGGCGATCACTATTCGACACTTGATCTCACTTCATACGCAGCCAGCAAGCGCGCTGCGCTTGATGGATTTCTTGCTGACTATGAGGTGGGACGCGCCGCAGGTCGCTACGTTGCAGCCAGCCTGCCGCAGTTGCCGTTCGCAGATCAATCGTTTGACCAAACGTTCAGTGCGCACT
>NSIA01000044.1 GCA_002737585.1 Planctomycetaceae bacterium
GCGCTTGCCATTCGTCTGCGATCAATTCCGCAGGAATCGTGGGCAGGAAAGACCGCTGCTCTTGGAACAATCCCGGAAATCACGGTGGGATCAGGAGTCAGTCCACGTGGGACCGATGAGCAGCGCGTGGAGTTCAGCGGCGGCGTGGTGACCGTGACGGATCGCTCTGGATCAGTGTTCTCCGTGGGCTTCGCAGCACTTGTACGCGAGGCGTATCTCAATCGAATTTCCGTGAGCGAGTACGCGCATTACCGTATCCCGGACCTGGGATTCGACAAGCTCACCGGTAAGGGCAAAGCGTTCCTGTATTTCACGCAGGGCGTTGCGGCCAGTGAGGTGGAGCTTGATCGGCATACCGGCGAGGTCAAGGTACGACGCGTCGATATTCTGATGGACATGGGTCGGCCGGTGAACCACGCGCTTGACATGGGGCAGGTCATGGGCGGCTTCGTGCAAGGTATGGGTTGGGTGACGACGGAACACCTGGTGTATGACGACAATGGCAAGTTGCTTTCCCATTCACCCAGCACGTACAAGATTCCGAACGTGCAGGACACTCCGCGTGTTTTCAATGCGGAACTGATCTTTAACCATGGAAATACTGTGAATGTGCGTGGCTCCAAGGCGTCGGGCGAGCCTCCGCTCCTTCTATCGCTCTCAGTGTGGACCGCGGTTCGCGATGCGATCATGTCGGCGCGCAATCATTCAACAACAGAAAAAGTGCAACTTGTCCCGCTGGCAATTCCAGCCACCGCAGAGCGCGTGTTGCGCGGACTCTCACCAGAATCATTCGCCATCTGGGATACGCAAGAAGCAAGTGGTGTCCATTGACAATCGGGAGCTCGCAATGAGTTATTCGATGCGTGAATATCTTCAACATGCAAGCGCACTCGCTGAGCGAGCCACAGTCTTTGTCACCGTCACACTTGTTGAGCCTGAAGGTCACGTTCCGCAAGATATTGGGGCGAAAGCGATTGTCACTGCGAGTGGACTTGCATGGGGAACTGTCGGCGGCGGTCGGCTTGAGGCTCGCGCAATCACCCATGGGCAAGCGATGATCGCTCGCCAAGTTGCGGGAGTAACTCCTGCTGCTGCGCTTCAATCAGAAATTGTTCGATATGAACTCCTGCGCGACTTGAATATGGTTTGTGGCGGAGCTGCAACGTTGTTTTATGAAATCTCTGCACTGCCAAATTGGAGTATCGCACTTTTCGGTGCGGGGCATGTTGCGCAAGCGACACTTTCGCTTCTTTGCACATTCGAATGCAGTTTGACCTGCATTGATCCACGCGATGAGTGGCTGGCGAAAATTCCATCGCAGCCCAATGTGTGCAAGGTGCTTGTCGCAGAACCGGCGGAGTTTGTTTCGAAGTTGCCGGCAGGGACATTTTATCTTTGTATGTCGCAAGGTCATGCGACCGACTTGCCGATCGTGCGCGAGATTCTCCGGCGAGGTGATGCTGCATTCATCGGCGTCATCGGCAGCGAGCCAAAGTCACGAACGCTGCGCAGCACTCTTATCAAAGAAGGATTTGACGGATCGCTGGTTGGGCGAATTCATTGCCCGATCGGACTGCCAATTGGATCAAATTCCCCGCCAGAAATCGCAGTCAGTATCGCCGCACAACTCTTGCAGGAACGCGACGTGATCAGGAAAGGTGTCGTTTGATATGACTCACACTCGCCGAGGCTCTCATTGCTGAAGACAAATCAAGACGGCAAGCTTTGGATGGTCACTCAGCCCGATCACAGTCAGATCGCTGGATTTATTGCTGCACACTGGGGCAACGCGCATTTCGCCCATCCAGGATTTTTTTCTGCAGAAACCGTCGCGGATCCGGAGCGACTTCGCGCGGAAGTGATTCTTGCTATCGCTGAGCATGACAATGGTTGGTGGGAGTGGGAGGCGCTTCCTGATCTTTCCGCCGCAGATGGATTCCCAGCAGGTCTTGGCGAAGCATTGCAGAATCAACAAGCAGGAATTGATCGATGGCGAAGGGCACTCACACGGTTTCCACGCCGATCGCTTGTAAATCTTCTGATCAGTTCGCATGCGTATTGGTTCTATGCCGCGCGTGCACTACAAAGTCCCGAACCTGC
>NSIA01000045.1 GCA_002737585.1 Planctomycetaceae bacterium
GGCAGCGCAGGCGCGAAAGGTCCATCAGGCCAGCGTGTTCGCGGTGCATGACGGTGCGGAGGGCTTCGGGGGTGATGTCGCGCGGCGCAAGGCCGGTGCCGCCAGTACTCAGAATCAGGTCAATATGGCGCGATTCTTCTGACCAGTGGGCAAAGAAGTGCGCCAGCGCACCCATGTCATCCGGAAGGCACTCGGCGTGCACGATCGTGGCGGCGAGATGCTTCGTTGCCAACGCCTGCAGTGTTGGACCCGATGTATCCACGGTCTCGCCGCGTGAGCAGCGATCGCTGACAGTGAGGACGACCACGCGTGGGGCAGTGCTCATGCGCCCACTCGCTTGACTTGCTTTATCGATGTAGCAGGGGCGCGAAAGTGACCGCTTCGACCGCCTACCTTCTCTAAGAGTCGAACTCCTTCAATGACCATCGTTTGATCAATTGACTTTCCCATGTCAATGACGGTCAGCGCGGCAATTGATACCGCGGTGAGTGCTTCCATCTCAACCCCAGTTCGTGCATTCACTTTGGCTTCCGCCCAGAGATACACGTGGTCGGTGCGCAACTCTGCACGCACATCAATGGAGTCGAGTGGCAACGAATGGCAGAGCGGAATCAATTCATCGGTGCGCTTGGCGGCTTGTATCCCAGCAAGCCGTGCCACAGCCAGTAGGTCGCCTTTGGTAAGCGTGTTGTGTGCGATACGTTCTGCGAGCGCCGGCGAGATCCGCACGCGGGCTTCGGCCACGGCGCGGCGTTGCGTGACGGGTTTTGCGCCGACATCAACCATGGAAGCGCGACCGTGCGCATCAAGGTGCGATAGTGATGGCGTAGGGGATTGTGTCTTCGGATTTCGTTTTGTTGATTTCTTCTTTGCCATCGCGGTTCCATTCGTCGTTCAGTGCATCCATGGATAGAAGGGGTTTGGCCCCGCCGCGCCCTGGTGTGGCGCTACCTCTACAAACCCAGTGCTGATTGCCGCGGCAGCGATATCGCCGGAACTCTTTGTTGGCAGCAGTTGCAGTCGGCGTTCGCCGTCCGCGGAGACTCGCTCGCTGACGAGCCGGAACCACCATATGCCGAGTTGTGCGCCGTCATCGCCATCAGTGTGTAGGCGCGGCGCGGTGAACTGTCCGTCGGGAAGTCCGGCAAGCTTGCCAAGCATGGGAATTCCGAGGCGGCGTGCCGTGACCATGACCGAGACCGGATTCCCCGGGAGGCCCAGGATCAGCCGTGGCGCCCGCGCGCCGGTACGCGGCAGCACCGCCGAGAGCATGGGTCGCCCCGGCCGCTGGGGAAGACGGTGGAACACCGTGGCCGCACCAACGCGCGAGACCACCTGAGGGACGTGGTCGTGATGACCCATGGAGACGCCACCAGTCAGGATCACAGCGTCCGCTGATTCAAGCGCCGTTGCCAGTACCGCCGCAAGCACATCGGCATCGTCCGTGGCGTGCAGGTGTGCCACCACGTCGATCCACGGCCGCGCGCCAAGGAGCGACGCAAGCACGCTTCCGTTGCTATCACGAATCTGCCACGGCGCGGGCGTTTGATCAGTTGTGACCAGCTCATCGCCAGTAGTGATGATCGCCACGCGCACGCGGCGATGAACACGAACGCTGGCCGCGCCGAACGTAGCGAGCGCGCCGATCGAAGCTGCTCCGATGAGCGTTCCTGCTTGCAGAATTTCAGCACCTTTTAATGCGTTTTCACCCTGGCGGCGAATGAACGCGCCCGGCTGCACTGCGCTCGCGGCAATCTGTAGCAGCGCACATCCGTTGGCGATACGGACATCTTCATGTCGCACCACGGCGTCTGCGCCGATGGGAATCGGCGCGCCGGTCACGATGCGGACTGCATGACCGGGCTGCATGGAAACTGGCGCGTGGCCGATACTCGCTTCGCTGTCGGCACCGGTTGAAATCGGTACGCCAGTAGTAGAGGCCATTCGGTTCAGGTCCGCAACGCGTACCGCGAAGCCGTCCATTGAACTCATATCAAGCGCCGGGCTCGCGCGGTCAGCGCGTACTGCTTCAGCGAGCACTCGCCCCGATGATTGTTCCAGCGAAATCGATTCAGTGTCCAGAGGCTCCAGATGCGCACACACAGCATCGATCGCCGCGCTCGGCGACTGTGGCTCCGTTGGTGCGGCGATGGGGTTCGATRCKGTCATAAACATGATTCCATCGATCGCGCGGGGTGAGGTGCAGGCGATATCGAATTGGATGGCAAGGCGCAATGTTACACTGTAAATCATGGTGTTTCGCGTGCTCATCTTTGGTTCACTTGCCCGCGAACTTTCGTGCGCAAGCATTGCCGTTGATGTGCCTGACAACGCGTCCGTGCGCGATGTCAATGAGGCGCTTGCTGCTTCTCATCCGCACAAAGCGACGTTCTTTCGTGGGGCGCGGCTCGCGGTGAATCATTCGTTCCGGTCAGTAGATGAACCACTCCGTGCTGGCGATGAGATCGCACTCGTTGAACTGGTAGGTGGCGGATGAGCATCACCGTTCGCATCATCGACGGCGCGCTTGGCAATCAGGCGTCTGTGCTCCCGCCCGCAGCGCAGTTCGGTGCAGCGATCGTGTTTGACGGTGTTGTCCGTGCCGATGAAGGCGGACGCACTATTCGCGCACTCGCCTATGAGGTGTACGAGCCAATGGCTTCGAACATGCTCACTGAATTGGGGCGCGAAATGCTGGCAAAGCACGGGCTTGTTGCCATCATGGTTGAACACAGCCGTGGCGAAGTCCCGGTGGGGCAGCGATCGTTCCGCTTGACGGTGTATGCGTTCCATCGCGCAGAGGCCTTAGCAGCAGTCGGCGAGTTCATTGACCGCATGAAACGCGATGTGCCAATTTGGAAGACTGCGTTGACTGACGCTCCGACGGCGTCGTGATCACGCACGCTCAGCCATCGCAGGCAGCCTGAAAAAGCACAACGCCCACGGGTGGAAGTTCCCAAGGGCGTTGCGCACAAACGGACAGAGAGGGATTCGAACCCACGGAAAGTGCGAGCACCTTCGGCGGTTTAGTAAACCGCTGCCTTAAACCACTCGGCCATCTGTCCAAGCGAAAGCATGATACCGATCATCCAAGGCCCTTAGGGGCAGGCGCCCCAGCCGCTCAAGAGCACTGCCATGTCACCGCCTTCGACGATGCCGTTTCGATCGAGATCCGCGTTGCAGCCCGCACACGGGCCCCATTGGCTCAGCATTGCACCAAGATCGGCACCGTTGACTGATCGATCGTTATTGAGATCACCAACGCACGGCAACTGGCTGCGGTAGCGGATCACCACTCGTGCTTCTGAATAGGTGCATACCGTGTTCACGGCGATCGATGGAACGAGCGTAAACAGAACAGAGGTACCGTTTCCGATCGCGGCATTGAAGGTCGCCGCCGGAATGGATGTACGACGTGAAAACACGCCACAGTCTGAGCCAGTGAAACCGATGACCGCTCCAACACTGGTGGTGCCGATTCTCAGCGCTAGCGATTCGTCAGCAGCGCTGAGGTCGCCAACAGCAGTGGTGCTGATGTCCACCACGGTCCCGTCAGCGGCGCGCGGAACGGTGGGTGCGGTGAATGTTGAGATTTGGCCCGTGAGCGGGAAAGGGAGGATCGGAGACACCACATAATCCTGCTCAAGAGACTGCGTGACGGAGCAGCGATAGTTGGCCATGGCAATCGCTGTTTCGTTCAAGGTTCGCGCGTTGTCTGCTTCCGGTAGTCCGGTGGGCGAACCTGCAAAGTTCACAAGTGGGCTTGAGAATCGGGGAATCCGCGTACCGGGGGAGTAGGCCATGACCGTTCGAAACTGCGTCCCGCCAGCAGTAGTGAATCGGTGACCAACCGAGTAGGGGAACACGCCGCCCGATGTGCATCCGCCGCCATCGCCCACAGCATGGCAACAACCTTGGTTGTGTCCAACTTCGTGCGTAAATGTCAGTGCTCCAAGCGCGCAGCTCCACACTGTCACGCTGAATCCGTACGCCTCTGCGGTAGACGTTCCGAGCCGATATCCAACACCGCAATAGTTGGGGTTGGTACCGGTCAGCAGACTGACGAGATCCGCGCCCGTGGCTGTTCGCTCAGCGTGCACAGCGTCCAGGATGCCATCACTGGTTGAGCGGAGTTCGCTCAAGACAGTGGATCCAGCGTCGCCTGCATATGCCTCCGTGACTCCGTAGCCGACAGCACGCATGCGCAGATTGATATTGCACGCGATATAGATGTGATTGGAGATCGCTACCGATGCTTCTGCCAACGCCCGAATGGCAACCTCACCACCGGCAGCACTTGAAGCGGTAGGGGTCCACTTCACCAGGACATCAAGGGTTCCACCATCGTCGCAAGTGCCTGCAACACCACCCTCATTCGGAACCACGGTAGGCACTTCAATGGCGCCACCGCAATCAGGGAAGGGCGCTCCCTGCTCAAACACGTTGAAGGTGCCGTCGCCAAGTGGCAGCGACTGCAGCACTCGACCATCGGCGCCGTGTGCCACCAACACGCGACCGACATTCGTCTCGATCTGCATGATCCAACCGCCCGCTGCAGCATCCTGACCGTCAATTCGGCCTTCCCACACGCCCGGGGTGTGAATCGTCTCAGTGGCGTTGATGGAGCCGTACGCGCCAAAGTCAAAGGTGCGTCGATCGCCATCAGCAGCCAGCAAGTTGCCTGCAAAGAGAAGCGTGACAGAGCAGAATGAGGATGCCGAGTACGTCCAATGATGAGTCATAGGTGTCCTGATGTCCGAGATGTAATCAAGAGTAGCCGCTATGGCGTACGGCGCCAATTGCATATGCGCAAGTGTGCACGAATCAGCATTTTCTTGTGATTTCGCAGTCTGCGCGAGCGTGCTATCGGGTTACCGAACCTTGGTTTCCGCTGCTTCGGCGGCCAGCAGGCTGTCAATGACGGCGCGGACGGATGGCTCATCGGACGCACTGAGCCCGGCGCGCACCACATTGCCATCTTGATCCAGCACTGCCAGACTTGGAATGCCAACCACTCCAAACTCCTTGTTGAAGACGTCTTCTTTGGTGATGGCAACCGTCCAGGTCATGCCCATATCTTGCATGAAGAGCAGCGTCTCTTGTTGCTCACGTTGGATATCGCCAGGGCACTTCACGGGCGCGCGCTTGCGATGCGCCACTCGGCCCTGCAGGCTGGTGACGCCCACGATGGCCACTTTGTCAGCGGGATACCGCGCTCGCAACAGCGCCATCTTTGGAAAGCTGGCAACGCATGGGCCGCACCATGTCGCCCAGAAATCAATCACCACAATCTTGCCGCGCAGGTCAGACAGTTGATTCCATGGTGTTGAGCCATCGGCGTTGCGAACCCATTCGCAGTGGAGCTCCGGCGCGGTGCGTCCGGTGAGTTCGCCGCGTCCGGCGGCACTTTCGAGGCGGCGCAAGATTCGCCGGAGACCCAAATTCGATAACTCAAGGCGTGCCGACTTCTTGGCTGAGTCCTTGGCTTCTTTGCTTCCCTTGGTTTCCGTGCTCCTTGCATCACGGAGCTTGGCAGCCATGGCGGAGTTCTTGGCAATATYTGCCTTGACGCATGCCAGCGCCGCAGTGTGTGCAGCGTTTGCTTCGTGCTCCGGTAGTGCCACGCGCGCCACATCGACGAGCGTGTCAAGTTTCATGATGATCGCAGTGGACGCTTTGCCATCGCTCAGCGTTGCCAGCAAGGCGCGCACCACATCGGCATGTGGGGCGAGGTCAGCAGGGCTTGCATTAACGAGTACATCAAGCAATTCGCTGCCAACTTTCGTCTGCATTCCATCGAGCGCCGCGCTGCGCGTGAGGAGCGGCATCGGATCCATGGGCTTGTCATCGCGCTGTGAAATCAGCATGGCTTGCAGCACTGCGCATTCAAATCCTTGCACATCGTCAGGAACTGATTTTTCAGCAAGGACAGCAATGAACTGGTCGCGCACTTGGGGTGACGCTGCCGCACGTGCGCGTTGGTCGAACAGTTGCGAAGCCTTCATGGTGGCAAGATCGCGCTCCGCTGCCTTGGTCGCCGCGGGCGGAGTTGTGCTCGTAGCGACCTCCGATGCGCAACCAGCAAGCATGATTGTCGATAGCAGCACGCAAGCAGTAATGGTTGTTGTATTCATCATGTGCTGCTCCACTCATCAGCCACCGACGGCAGACATTGGTCGCGCTGGCTGTGTGAATGTTGGAGAGGAAATCTGGTGGCCAGACAACTTTGTCCAAGTGACATCAATCAAGAATCGCTCAATGTCTGCGTCGCTGGCCCCATTTCGGAGGAGCGGCAGAAGACCCCATTCCGTGGTGCTAAAGAGGCACGGTCGAACGAAGCCATCGGCAGTGAGCCGTAAGCGGCTGCATGCGCCACAGAACGGGCTACTCACCGGAGCGATGAAGCCCACAGTGCCGGGTGCGCCGTCGGCAAATCGGTAGGTACGAGCCGTGCTATGCGCATCATCGGCGCCGGTTGGTAGCAGTGCGAACTTCTGCTCGATCGCGGCACGCGTCTCCGCTGCTGGCACCATGAGCGTTCGATCCCAGGCATGCGCAGAGTCGAGTGGCATGTATTCAATGAAGCGCATTTCAACGCCAAATCGCCGGGCAAGCTTGGCTAGATCCACTGCTTCGTCATCATTCACTCCGCGCACAAGCACCGCATTCAGTTTGAGCGGTGTGAGTCCTTCGGCGAGACACGCGTCAATACCTGCCAGCACATCGTCCGGCGTTGCCGTTGAACGGGTCACGCGTGCGAAACGATCGGCACGCACAGAATCGATACTGATAGTCACTCGACCGAGTCCAGCACGCTTCCATTGCGCGAGGGCATGGCGGGTGAGCAGTGATCCATTGGTGATCATTGCGATCTCCACACGTGTCGTGCTACGGATACCGGCAATGATCGCCTCTAGTTCCGGATGCAAGGTCGGCTCGCCGCCAGTGATCCGGATCTTGCGCACCCCAAGTCCCTCAGCGATCCCCGCCATGCGCACGATTTCGGTTGGCGTCAGTAGCCGGTCAGCAGGTTGAAACCGAACATCGGGTTCCATGCAATAGACGCATCGAAAGTTGCAGCGGTCGGTGATGCTGATGCGCAAGTCCAGAATGGTTCGGCCGTGCGAATCAATCATGCGACGTCCCGCCCGGACGGCATCCGGTGCAGCTGGCAGTGGTTGCTGCTGGGCCCGTTCCAACCCAGCACTTCCGGCTTTGATTTGCGGCAATGCGATCGTGCCTGAGAATTCTGTGTCGCTCCCGGCGCGTACCAGTGCGGGCACGTTTGCAGTGCCGATCGAGTGTGGCGCATCGGTTCGCAAGATGTGGTGAGGGTAGCACACCGTGCACGCTGGACTGCTGCGTTCCAAATCGCGCGCGCGTCCGGTGGCGGTGGGGGTACCTTCTGATGGAATGGAGGCCCCCGAATCCATCGAAGCATTCGTACTGATGCTCGCAGTCCTTGCCGCGCTCTACGCAAGTGTCGGCCATGGCGGTGCGTCTGGCTATCTGGCGGTGATGGCCTTGTTTGGCATCAGCGCAACAGTGATGCGTCCCACGGCCTTGATACTCAACGTATTGGTGTCGCTGGTAGCCACAGTGATGTTCGCTCGCGCGGGGCAGGTTCGGTGGCGGATGCTGATGCCGTTCGTCGTCGCCTCAGTTCCAATGGCATTCTTGGGAGGGACGCGCACGCTGCAGGACAGCACCTTTCGAATAGTGGTGGCAGTGGTGCTGGTGTTCGTTGCTGTGCGTCTCTTTGTTCCTGCTGTGCAGCGACCAGCTCGCACATTATCGTTGCCGATCGCCCTTGCCATCGGCGCAGTCATTGGTGCACTCTCCGGCCTGGTTGGCGTGGGCGGCGGCATCTTTCTCACACCGCTCCTCATCTTGTGGGGTTGGTCAACACCACGCGAGGCAGCGGCCGTGTCCGCGCCGTTCATTCTGGCCAACTCGCTTGCCGGTCTGGCTGGAATGATGACCCAGGGAATTCAGTATGMGCACTGGATCTGGTGGGCCTGTGCGGCCGTTGCTGTCGGTGGGTGGATGGGTGCGCAGTGGAGCGTTCGCGGCGCGTCGCAGCGGACGTTGCGTGTATTACTCGGAGTGGTGATTCTGGTGGCCGCCACGAAATTTGTACTGGTCTAAAGCAGACTTGGCGCGTACATTTCTTGCCATGCCCCTCTTGAATCCTGGCCGCAAGGCCGCCGCTTTCTCCGCTCCCGACCAAACCGGCACGCTCCGAACGCTTGCTGAATTCAAGGGTCGATCCGTCGTCCTGTACTTCTATCCAAAGGACGACACGCCGGGTTGCACCGTGGAAGCATGCTCCTTCCGTGATGGGTGGGCAAAGTTGCGCAAAGCAGGTATCGAAGTGCTCGGTGTGAGCCCAGACGGCACGGCGAGCCATGTGAAGTTCATCAAGAAGTACAAGTTGCCGTTTGCGCTACTCGCCGACGAGCCCGCCGCTGGCAAGGCACCGAAGCTGTGCACCGCCTACGGAACGTGGCAAGAAAAATCCATGTATGGCAAGAAGTACATGGGCGTTGCACGCACCACGTACCTGATTGGCCCCGACGGCAAAGTGGCCGCACGCTTTGATAAAGTCAAGCCCGAAGGCCACGCTGACGAGATCCTTGCCGCCGCTGCCGCGCTAGGCTCCGCACCATGCACGCCGTCGAAATCCGTTTCCTCCGCCTCCACCAAGGCGCGCAGCTCCCCGCCTACCAAACCGAGCACGCGGCGGGCCTCGACCTCCACGCCTGCATCGAAGCGCCGGTGACACTTGCGCCCGGCGACATCGCCATGATCCCGTGCGGATTTGCGATGGCCATTCCGCATGGCTTTGAAGCACAAGTGCGCCCGCGGTCCGGCCTTGCTACGAAGCACGGAATTGGCATGCCGAATGCGCCAGGCACTGTTGACAGTGATTACCGCGGCGAGATGAAGGTGCCGCTCGTCAATCTTGGTCGCGCGCCATTCACGGTGGAACACGGGATGCGAATCGCGCAGATGGTGGTGGCGCCAGTGGCGCGAGCGACGGTCCGTGTGGTCGAAGAACTCGACGGAACCTCGCGCGGCGCGGGCGGATTTGGCAGCACGGGGCGCTGACCGGAAGCGCGCCGCTCCGTATCATCCCGGAATGACCACCGCGACCGCCCGTGAAGTCACTGTCCCGCTTCTTGACCTGAAAGCTCAGTACGCCACTATCCGTGCAGAGATCGAGCCCGCGGTGCTGGCCGTCATGGATAGCCAGTATTTCATTGGTGGCCCCAAGATCGACGAGCTTGAGAAGGAAGTGGCCGCCTATTGCCAAGCCAAGCATGCGATCGGCTGCGCCAACGGTTCGGACGCCATTCTGCTTGCGCTGCAAGCGCTTGATATTGGTCCTGGCGACGAAGTGATTCTCCCGACCTTTACATTCTTCGCCACCGCCGGCAGCGTGCATCGCCTTGGCGCCCGCCCGGTCTTTGTGGACATCGACCCAACCACCTACAACATTTGCCCGAAGTCAACCGAAGAAGCCTTCGGATGCTGCAAGAAGGTGAAGTGCTTGATGCCCGTGCATCTCTTTGGTCAAGCCGCTGACCTCGACAGCATCATGGCGATCGCCAAGGCGCGGAACCTGACGGTTGTTGAAGACTGCGCGCAAGCCATCGGTACCGAAGACGTGCACGGCCGCCGCGTTGGAAGCGTTGGCGATATTGGTACCTACAGCTTCTTCCCTTCCAAGAACCTTGGTGGATTTGGCGACGGTGGCATCATGTCCACCAACTCCGATGTTCACGCGGCCCGCATGAAGCGCCTGCGCAACCACGGCATGGAGCCAAAGTATTTCCACCAAGAAATTGGCATGAACTCGCGTCTTGATGCGCTGCAGGCCGCGGTGCTCAGCATCAAGCTCCGGCACCTTGATTCGTGGAGTAACGCGCGCCAGCGCAATGCCGCGTGGTACGACGAGTTCTATACCGCCCATGGTGCTGCCGACAGTTCAGTTCCGGTGGATGCGGGCGGGCTTCCGCTTCGTTTCCCCAAGGCGCCGGCTGCTGGCCGTCATATCTACAACCAGTACGTGATCCGCGTACCAGCGCGCATCCGTGACGCGGTGCGCGATGAACTCACCAAGCGCAAGATTGGCACCGAGATTTACTACCCGCTCTGCTTGCATATGCAGGAGTGCTTCAAGTTCTTGGGGTACCAGAAGGGTGTGTTCCCGCATTCGGAGCGTGCCGCGCTCGAAACGATTGCCATGCCGATCTACGGCGAACTCACGGAAGCGCAGCGCCACTGGGTTGCCGAGAGCGTTGTGGAAACGGTCAAGAAACTCGCCTGATCGCTGAAGCGCTTACGCATCCACTTCACTTTGTTTCGCTGCGTGTGCGTCTTTTACGCCAGCGCAGAAAGTCCCGTGAGTCCAATGGGCTCGCGTGCAAAGAACGGCTCCGCGCTGGCGGTGCCGATGCGACTACCGAAGTATGTACCGGCCGCGTCAAGCCAGTCCACCACTCGTCTATTTCCTGGGTTGTCCACAAACTGGCTTCGATACGCCAACACAGCATTGCGCTTCTGCTCACTGAAGCCCGTCGTGTCAAACACGAACGACGGCTGCGGCACAATGCGTAAGTGCGTTGCGTAGTAGTGGAACAACCACTTCGGATAGATCGGTTCGCCAGCCAAGCCACAGTTGGTGAGCTTTGCGTCAAAGCGCGCGTCTTCCACAATGCGGGTCCCAGCAAGGTGATCTGGGTGCGCGTCTTCGAAGTACGGAACAAAGATCATCTCTGCGCGGAAAGTGCGGAT
>NSIA01000046.1 GCA_002737585.1 Planctomycetaceae bacterium
CAATAGTGCCGCCCATGCCAAGTTCTTGATCATCGGGATGCGGTCCTGCAACAAGAATGTTCATGCGCAAAGCCTAGCGGCGCTTGGGGGAAGCGCCGGCCGGAGTGGCGGGGCGGGCAGCAATTTCCGCTGCCAGGCGCTTGAGCGCTGCCAATCGCGCCGCGTCGTCGTCCAGTCGCCCAGCAAACTCAGCGCAAATGACATGTGTCAGGGCCTGCAACTCCTTGGCGACTTCGCCCTGGCGGAGCGTGCGTGCTCGCGTCACTTCCGTCAAACAGCGGGCGAGCTGCATGAGGACGGCACGGTCGGAGGCTAAGTATGCCTGAATGACCGGTGCATCTCGGATGGCCGCAAGCCGCGCACCAAGTGTGTTACGTGTTGCCAGCCATGGCTCCAGCGTTTCCGCAAGCCGCGCCACTACAACCATGAGCGGTAGATCTGACTCCACGTTGGCAATATCTGCTTCCGTCGCTTCGTCCTGCCCAGCGAGAAATGCTTCGAGCGCCAACGCGCCACGCGCAGCAATGGCCTTCGGGTGCGGCATCCATCCGTCAGCCGGTGCCGCAAATCCTCCCCACGCGTTGAGCTGGCGCTCCGCACCTTCGTATCTCTGCAGTGCTGCGGACCACTCCAACACTTCTGCAATTCGTGAGCCTTGCAACATACGTTGCGACGCTTCTGCACTTGCCTTTCCACTTGCCCATGCACCCGCCCACGCACTTCTTCGGCGGTCGAGTTCCTGAAGCAAGGCAGTTGATCGTCCCGAACAGGCATTGATGGCCGCTGCATCTCCACGTCGGACCATGCGCTCGAACCGCCCCGCAACCATGAGAGTTGCTTCGGTCGCAAACATATCCATGGCATCGCGGGCTGCCTTGCCGCGAGCGGGGTCGCGCAGTGCGGTTGCCCATCCTTTGCTGACTGCTTCGAACGCAGCGCGGGACTGCGCGCGTACCGCGCCGATCGTATCGACCCATCCTTGCATGGCGCCAATTCGCACCAGATCAGCTGCATCTGCCTGCAGTGATTTGACGGCCAGATCAGTGTCAGCGTCCGAACCACGGGCGACATCAGGCAGCCCCACCGCGACCCGAACTCCGCGTGCGATGGCACGCGTTCGCACGTCGGTTGCTATGGAACGCAGGTCGTTCTTCAGTGGCGCAGGATCAAACGCCACGCAGGTAGTTTCAGCTGTAACGGCATCCGCCAGTCGCTGTGCATTCTCTTGGTTGAATGCGCCAGCCAGTGCGCGCAGGCCTTGGCATACGGCGTTCGTTGTCCAACCATCGGGGTGCTGTGACAAGGTCGTCCCAGCTTCGATCGCTCGCATGCATTCAGTGATGGCCTGCATGCTGGCAGCATCGCGTGCACTTCGAGCACGCTGGAACGCCGCAGCTAGCGCCTGGCGTGTTTCGGGATCGATCCACGTGGCCGCGGTGAATACGGCGTCCGGATCGCGTGCGGTCGCCTCGGCCACCGCGGTGGCGAGCGTGAAGTCAGCGCGTGCTGGCCAAGCCGTTGGCGATGGAGCAGGGGTGCGAGATTCCAATATCGCGACCGCCTGCTCCAGTGGCAAGAGCATTGGCCCAAGTGTCACTTCTGGATGATCAGGTGTCGGTAGCGGCTCGAGCCCGTTGGCACTCGCTTGAACAAAGCGCAGCAATGCTTCATCCAACGCCTTGCGATCACTGTCCTTCGCCAGTGGATTGCTAAGTGTCTGATCAAGTTCCGTACGCACGGCTGCCATTCGCAGTCCGGCGATTACCATCGCTTGCGAGTTAAAAGGAGCAGCGGAACCGTGAAACAGCAGATCGAAGGCCACGCGTCGAAAGTTCACTCGTGCATCACGCGTGAGCCCCGCGGTTTGCGTCGCCAGTGCGTCCATCTCTGTTCGCAACGTGCGCGCCGCATCAAGTGCGGCGTTGCTATCCGTCAGGGAGCGCGGTAATTCGAGCGCAGCAGCACGGAACAGCAGTGACGCCGTTTGTGCCGAAACGCTGACAGTCATTTGCAGCGTTCCGAGCGCACAAAGCAGTGCGCAGGCAGCGCGAACCACCCGCCTCATGTATCGGCCTCATTGGTTTGTAGAGCGCCGTAGCGAACCCATTCAAGTCGAAGTCCATGTGGCGGCATGGTTGGACCAGTGGCTGAGCGATCGCATGTCGCCAGTGCCTCGCGCACATGCGCCACGTCAGTCTTCCCACGGCCAACGTCAACGAGTGTTCCGGCAATGATTCGCACCATGTTGTAGAGAAATCCGTTGCCAGCAACTTCAATGGTGATACGTCCGGGCTGTGGTGAGATCACCGTGCATCCATAGATGGATCGCACCGTTGTCTCGCGGCCATGACTCGCCTGCGCAAACGCTGCAAAGTCATGGGTACCCACCAGCACTCCCGCMGCGGCGGCCATGAGTGTGTGATCAAGGGGGTGCCTGGTACTCCACACATACCGTTTCTCAAAGAGCAGATTCCCGTCAGTGCCCAAGTCGCCATGTGCAATCGAGTAGCGATAGCACTTACTTACGCAATCAGAAATCGGATTAAAGTGTGGGTCAGCCACTTCCGCGGAACGAACGCGGACATCGCGCGGCAGGCGCGCATTGATCGCCAACGCCATGCGCTCCATCGGAATGCGCGTCTCGGCGGTGAAGGCCGCCACTTGTCCAAATCCATGTACTCCCGCATCGGTACGGCTCGCACCCATGACAATGACAGGGCGCTTCACGGCGATGGCAACAGCGGCCTCCAGCACGCCTTGCACCGTGCGCAGTGACGGCGCGCCCGGTGGATCTTGGCGCTGCCAACCGTGGAAATGGGTGCCGTCGTAGGCGACGACCAGTCGGAAACGCGGCATCGTGTCAGGATAAGGGGATACCGCGGTGTGCAGTTATCGGCGGCACGACCGGTCGAAATAGGCGAACTTGGCGCGCTGGGGTACATCTGCGGCAGGAAATGTGGCATCAACCCATCAGAATTGGGATCGTTCTTGAACTCGGGTTGGACAAATTGCGTCTTGCCCCTACATTCATCGAAGCACGGGCGAGTTGCCCGAGCAGATTCAATTCTCAGCACCCGATTCCGGGATGCGTGTACTTCGGCAGGAGTAATTCCACACATGAAGAACTACTACTTTGTTGCATCGTCCGCGTTGTTGCTCAGCGCATCCGTATTCGCTCAGGTCGTCGCCATCGATGGCACTGCCGAGGCGGCCTATGGACCAGCCGCGGTCGTACAGTCTGTGGGCACACAGTTCGGTAACAGCATCGACGGCTTCAGGGGTACTTGTGGCGGCAGCGAACTTGATGGCGCCTTTGCCAGCCTCGACGCGACCGGCGGCTACCTGTATCTGACGCTCGCCGGCAACTTGCAGAGCAATTTCAATAAGTTTGAACTCTTCATTGACTGCAAGGCGGGTGCTGGTCAGAATCAGCTGCGCAGCGACAACGTTGATGTTGACTTCAACGGCCTGAATCGCATGGGTGCAGACGCTGTCAACGCGCAGCCTGGTCTGAAGTTTGACGCTGGATTTGATGCAGACTTCTACTTCACGTGTACTGGCGGCAACGCCCCGTACACCCTCTACGCAAACTTTGCGCAGGTGCTGACCGAGGGCGGTGGTATCGGCTCATACATCGGTCAAAGCGTGACGGATCCGACCACTGGTGTCATTCGCATTGACGACGTGACCTATGGCATTCAAGCGGCCATCGACAACAGCAACATCCTTGGAGTGGATGGCGATCCAGCCGGCACCTCGACCGGTGCTGGTGTGGCTACCGGTATCGAAGTCCGTATCCCGACCTCGGTGCTCGGTTGGGACGGCGTGAGTCCAATCAAGGTCTGCGCATTCATCAACGGTGGCGGGCATGATTACGCATCCAACCAGTTCATCTCTCCGCTCCCTGCTGGGTACGGCAACATGGCTGAACCGCGTCTCATTGACATGTCGGTGATCCCTGGAGATCAGTTCTTTATCGTTGGTGGCGGAACCCCTCCAAATCCGTGCCCGTCCGACCTTGACGGCGATCACTTCGTCGGCGGCTCAGACCTCGGCGGACTGCTGGGCGCTTGGGGACCTTGCGGCCCATCGTGCCCCGCAGACTTTGACCGTGACGGCGCCGTCACCGGATCAGACCTCGGGAAGATGCTTGGCGATTGGGGCGCGTGCCCCGGTTGATGCTTGGTGAGTTCTGGCGCCGTCGTCACTGCAGATGATGGCTGACGCATGAAATACCCGCGGGTCCGGCATAGGTGCTGGACCCGCGGTTCTACTTTTATCACGCACCATCATGCGCATCGGCAAGCCGCGCGCCATCTTCACCATTGGCAAAGAGATGTGCGGCGCCAAGACCAATGTGAACCAACACCGAGCCACCCTCCATCAGTCGATCATCATTCTCAATGCGCGCTGTCAGACGCGCTCCGCCAATCATGACAGCGACGTCCATGCGGTCTCCGAGTCGCTCGATGGCRCGTACGGTGGCGGGTACCGAAGTGCCGCCGATCGCCGTGTTTCCCGCGCCTGCATCCGCGCTGTGTAGGACACGCAATTGGTCCGGTCGCACGCCCAATGTCGCCGGACCAGCGGGCATCCGCGGCCAGCGCCCGGCAGGCAACAGCACACGCATATCAGTGGAGACGAACACGCCTGAATCCACGCGGCCGTCAATGAAGTTCATGACGGGCGTACCCACAAATCCAGCCACAAATCGGTTGGCTGGTCGCGCATAGCACTCGCCGGGCGTCCCAAACTGCTGGACCACGCCGAATTTCATCACCACCATCCGGTCCGCAAGCGTCATCGCCTCTTCTTGGTCATGCGTCACATACACCATGCTGGCTTTGGTGCGTCTGTGCAGCTCTCGGATCTCCGCGCGCATTTCAATTCGCAAGCGTGCATCAAGGTTGGAGAGCGGCTCATCAAAGAGGAATACTTGTGGCTCGCGCACCAACGCGCGCCCGAGCGCAACGCGCTGCCGTTGCCCGCCCGAAAGCGCGCGCGGCAGACGTGCCAGGAGCGGCTCAATGCCAAGTGTCCGCGCAGTATCAAGCACCTTTCGGTCAATCGCAGCAAGCTCCGCGCGTCGCTCCGCGGCATGGAACAGCAGACCAGAAAGGCCGCTGTGCTTGCGGCGGCGTAGTAGTCCAAACGCCATATTCTTCTCGACCGTCATGTGTGGATACAACGCATAGTTCTGGAACACCATGGCCACATCACGATCCTTCGGTGGCAAGTCATTCACCACGCGACCACCGATCGACACTGTTCCACCCGTGATCGCCTCAAGGCCAGCAATCATCCGCAGCAGCGTGCTCTTGCCGCATCCGGATGGTCCAACAAGCACAATGAACTCGCCGTCTCGGAAGGCAAGCGTCGCCTCGCTGACAGCGCGGACATCGCCGGAGTAAGTTTTTGAGACGCGGTTCAGTTCGATAGTTGCCATGTGTTTCCTTCGCAAATCGTCAGCATGCCGCTGGCTTCCCAGCGCGTCAGCCCTTCACCGCGCCTTTACCGAGACCTTCAATAAATTGCTTCTGCGCAGCCAAGAACAGCAAGATGCACGGCACCATGGTGGTCAAGCTGGCAGCCATCAGTAAGTTCACTTTGGTGATGCCACCGTATTGATTTCGGAACGAATTCAAGGCCACGCTCAGTGTCGCTTGGTCGTCGCTTTGCAGATAGATGAGCGGCGCCAAGAAGTCGTTCCATGTGAAGATGAATGTGAAGACCGCCGTGATGGCYGTTACCGGCCGGGTCAGCGGAAGAATCACGTGCCACCAGATTCCAAACCATCCCTGTCCATCAAGCCGCGCGGCTTCAAGGAGTGCTTCCGGAATCTGCGCAATGAACTGCCGATACATGAAGATGAAGAATGCGTTTCCAAAGAACGCTGGCACCACCAGCGGAAGGAAGGTGTCAATCCATCCCAAGTTGCGGAACAAGATGAAGAGCGGAATCATGGTGACTTGCGCGGGCAACATCATGGTGCCCAACATCACCAGGAACATCGGTCGACTCCCTCGGAAGCGCATGCGCGCAAACGCCATGCCAACCAGGCTTGAACTCAGTGCCGTCCCGACAGTGGCCACCACCGTCACCACCACGCTATTCGCGAGCGCATCCAGAAATCCAGTCCACCGCACGCTGCCCATCTGCATCAGCGCATCCGGGTAGTTGTGCCACTGCGGATCAGTTGGAACAAGCGCCGCCAATCCGCCGCGCACCGTTGCTGCCTGCGCCGCTTCGGGCGTCATCAGGCTGACCGCCACCATCCACCACAATGGGAATAAGAACGTCACTGTCCCAGCGATGAGCAGCGCGTAAATCAGAGCTTTTCCGGTGCGACTGCGCATGATTATTTCTTAAGCGCCTCGTAGTAGATGTGTCGTGCACTTGAGCGCAGGATCACCACGGTGACCACCAGCACGACCGCAAGAAGTATCCACGCCATCGCGGATGCGTAGCCCATTTCGTAGTACTCGAAGCCCTGGTTATAGAGATAGAGCACATAGAAACGAGTCAGGTCACCAGGCTCACCGCCAGTCATCACGAACGCCTGCGTAAACACTTGGAAGCTACCGATCACCGCCATCAGCACGTTGAACAGAATCACCGGCCCAAGCATGGGCAGCGTGATTCCTACAAAGCGGCGCACCCTGCTAACGCCATCCACTTCGGCGGCTTCGTTGAGTTCATCAGGAATACCTTGTAACCCTGCCAAGTAGATCATCATTGATCCACCAACAAACCACGCGCTCATGATGGCAAACGCGGGTGCCCCCCAGATCTTGGCGTCCGCCCCAAACCAATGCGGCGGTGCGAATCCAAACGGCGAGAGGAGCGGCGCGAGTACGGAATTCATCAAGCCAGCGTCGGAATCGAACACCCAGCGCCACAACACCGCCACGCCGACACCTGCAAGCACACTTGGCAAGTACCACGCCGCGCGGAAGAACGGAATACCGCGCACCTTCTGATTCATGAGAAGCGCAGCGCCAAGCGCCAGCAATTGTCCAAGTGGCACTGCAACCAATACGTAGTAAAGAGTTACCGCCACGCTGGTCTTGAAGCGCGAATCTTCAAGCAGCAATTGCTGA
>NSIA01000047.1 GCA_002737585.1 Planctomycetaceae bacterium
ACACTGCAAATCCAATGATCCATGGTGATGCAAACAGGAACCCCGCGCGTTCTTCCCGCGCTTCGTGGCGGGGCAGGGGGCGCTTGCGGAACCACAGTACGACGGCGGCCGCACCAGCAGCGGTGATTGCAATCATGATGGTGGTCAGCGTGCGCCAAGGCATGGCAGGAAAGCCACCGCGCCCAAGTGGACTGTCTCGCTCCTGTTTCCAGAGCGTTTCAAAGGCAGCCACCGCCTCCGGTAGCGGCTTGTTGCCCGTCTTCAGCCCCTCATCAAGATTGGTTCCCAGCAGTTGCTCAAACTTTGCATTCGGTGGCCAGTTGATGACCTTCGACGTTGGAATCGCATCAAGGAAGCCCCGGTCATTTGCCGGCTTTGCCTGATCGATGAATGCATCACTCTCTGCCGCCGCGCGATTGGATGGAATAGCCAACCCAAGTCGTGCCTGCGCCTTCTGACCTTCGACGTTTGTCAGCCAGCGCACCAACTTCCACGCGTCATCCTTGTGCTTCGATTGCGCAGAAATACTCCACGAAACCGTCAGGATGATGTTGGCTCGTTCGCTGCCGCGCGGAAGCGGAGCAAAGTCCCAGTCAAAGGCCTGAATTCGCCGATATTCAGGCACAACCCAACGCCCAAACGGCCCCGCCATGCCGACGCGACCAGTGCTAAATACGGCCGATCCTGTGGCGATTTTGCTTCGACCACTGGTGAGTGCATATTCCTCATCATGACGCCACGCGCGCAGTCGTTCCAGTGCTGCCATAGCCTTTGGATCCGTGATGGTCACATCATCGAACGTTTCGCCCACTACATCGCGCCCCTCAGTGAACAGATAGGCACGCACCATGGCGGGCCACGTCACAAACTCCGCGCCAGTGAAATGCTCGCCGGCATCGTCCTTCGCTGCACCGATGGCGCGGGCGGTGGCGATGAAGTCATCCCAGGTCCAATCGTCCTTCGGAAGCGGCACGCCCGCTTTCCGAAACAGGTCCTTGTTGTAATAGAAACCAACCGTTGTGAAGTCCTTGGGAATACCCCACAGCGTGCCGCGCCCGGCAGTGACGCCGTCGTAGCGGAATGCATCAACCACTTGCGGATACAGGTCAGCGATCTTCAGCGCGCCCGGCTCGGTTGACGCCGTATCTGCAGCAACGAAACGGTCAAGCGGCTCCATCAATCCGAGTGCTGCAAAGCTGGGGATTCGCTCATTGCCGACGTAGAAGAGGTCCGGCGGTTCGCCGGCGGCCATCATGGTTTGCAGCTTCGTATAGAAACTGCCAGCGTCGCCCGGATTGATCCGCTTGACGCGCAGCCCCGGATTGGCAGCCTCAAATGCGCGCAGGCTCGACTCCACAATGTCGTCTTCCTCCGGTCCGCCTTCGCCCGACCAATGCAACACGGTGAGTGTGGTGCCGCCCGCATCGGCCCGCGTTCGTCCCAGTTCGCGCCAGCCAACCCGCGCAAATGCCCAAACAACCAGTGCAACGGCGGCCACTCCGAGCGTCCAACGCACGGTGATTGCAACTATCCTTGACAGATTCACCGCGATGCCGTCACGCGCCATGAAGCAAAGAATAGCAACCACACGATCGGCACCCCGCACGCACGCAGCACTGCTCCAGGCACTGTCAGCATGCACAGCGATGTGCATTGCGGGTGGCGCACGTGCAGCCGAGGACGCGTTTCCCCCAGCATTTCCTAGCGCCGTCGCGTCAGGCAGTCAATCCGACAGCCGTGTTCCAACCGGCATGCGTGCCGAACCACTGGCGGACGGTCGTTGGCGAGTGACGTTCACGCTCGCTGCCGCGCATGCGGTCAGCGCGCAGTCAGCAGCCGTGGCTGGAGATTTCACTGGCTGGCAAGGGCAAGCGGTGGCCATGAAGCGCGCCTCCGACGGCAGCTTTTCCGCAGTCATCGATGTTCCGCCCGGAACTCGCCGCTACAAGTTCATCGTGGATGGCACGCGTTGGATTGCCGATCCCGCCAATCCGCGCGGCACGGACGATGGCAACAGCGGAAAGAACTCCGTCATTGATCTCGGGGCGGAAGTGGCGCTCGATCCGTCGCTCGCTCGTCTCGGAGACGGCGCCATAGAAGGTGCCGCGTTCCGACACAGTCCCAATCTCCCCTCGGACCGTGAGCCTGTGGCCGATGCGTGGCATGTCCGCGCCCGCACGCTCCGCGGTGATGTCGAGCACGTGGACTTGTATTGGCAATCGCCCGCAACACCAGTAGCGCCCGCGACACCAGCGACGCCCGCAACACTGGCAGCGCCCGCCACCACCACTACCCCCGCCGCCACCACCGGCCACCTCCCCATGGCTCACGTCGGTACCCGCGGGCCGTTTGATATCTGGGATGCCGTATTGCCCCTGACAGGCAACCCAACAATCGCGTACACGTTCGTAGCAAAGGATGGTCAATTGTCTGTGAGTGATCCCAACATCTATTCCCTCGATATCACCTCCGCCTCGCCTCTCCACACTCCGGCATGGGCCAAGGATGCGGTCTGGTACCAAGTCATGGTGGACCGGTTTCGTAACGGCAACCAAAGCAACGATCCCAACGGAACCATTCCGTGGACACACGATTGGTACAAACCATTTGGCGCCGAAGGTAACGACGGCCAGACCTTCTACAAGCACTTTGTTTTTGGTCGATTCGGCGGCGGCGATATCGCAGGCCTGCGCGCCCAGCTTCCATACCTCCGTTCGCTTGGTGTGAATGCGCTGTATCTGATGCCAATGTTTCAGGCCAGCACTCCGCATAAATACAACACCGCCAACTACATTCACGTAGACGAACACTTTGGAACCAAAGGCGATTACGCGCCAGCCGCTGCGAAGGAAGACATTCTGGATCTGGCAACGTGGACGTTCACGCCCACGGACAAAGCATTCTTAGACTTCATTCGCGAAGCCAAAGGAATGGGATTCCGCATCATCATCGACGGCGTGTTCAATCACTGCGGCACGGATCATCCGGCATTCCAAGATGTGAAGCGCAATGGCAAGGACAGCAAATTTGCCAGTTGGTTTGATATCACCAGTTGGGATCCATTCAAGTACGAAGCATGGTGGGGATTCAGCGAGTTACCCGTATTTCGTAAGGATCCGGAGCATGGTCTCGCCGCGGAATCAGTCCGCAAGCACCTCTTTGAAATCACTCGGCGTTGGATGGACCCGGATGGGGACGGTGACCCAAGCGACGGCGTTGATGGTTGGCGCATTGATGTTCCCAACGAAGTTCCGCTGCCATTTTGGCACGAGTGGTGCAAGCACGTTCGGAGCATCAATCCGGATGCGTACATCGCCGGTGAAATTTGGGAGCGCGCGGACCAATGGTTGGACGGCAAAGCATTCGATGCCGTCATGAATTACGAATTCGCAAAGCCGTTGGTGCACTGGGTCATCGATCGCGCCAACAAGATCACGCCCACCGCGTTGGACCGCGCACTGGCGGAACTGCGCTTGGCGTACCCCGCTGAATGCACCTACGCCATGATGAACTTAGTGGACAGTCATGACACCGACCGCGTGTCAAGCATGGCAAAGAATCCGGATCGCATCTACAACCAGAAGAACCGTGAGCAGGAGGGCGATCCGTACGACGCCAGCAAGCCTGGTCCCGCGGACTATGCCAAGCAGCGCTTGATGGCGCTTGTACAGATGACCTACGTAGGTGCACCAATGATTTACTTTGGTGATGAAGTTGGCATGTGGGGCTCCAACGACCCAAACAACCGCAAGCCAATGGTGTGGGATGACCTTGGCGTCTATCAAGATCCGCAACAATCAGTTGATAGTGCGCTCCTCGACTATTACCGAACCGTGATCGCGTTGCGTGCCGCACACCCTGCGTTGCGTACGGGAACGTTCCGCACGGTCCGCACCGACGACGCGCAAGACGTCTGGGCCTTTGTGCGCGCCGGGCATGGCGAAGAGTTGTTGGTTGCAGTGAACGCATCCGATCGACCAGCCACCGTCTCGTTTGCAGATCTGGGCGATGGTTGGGAGGACGTCTATGGAACGCCAGGATTCGCCGACAACGGAATGGTCTCTGCCACGATTCCTGCTGTCGGCGGCCGTGTCTGGCACCGACGCATCAAGTGAGTATTTCAGCATGAAACCGCGCACGAGTCATTCCGCCATTCCCGCCATCTTCGCGCGACGCCGCGCTGGCACACTTCTGCATCTTTCGTCGCTGCCAGCGCCGCACGGAGTTGGCGACCTTGGACCAGCGGCACATGAGTTTGCGCGTTGGTGCGCATCAGCAGGGCAGTCGGTGTGGCAAATGCTTCCGGTTGGCCCAGTGGGTGCTGGCAATTCGCCGTACGCCAGCACATCCAGCTTTGCTGGCGAGCCACTCTTCATCAGCTTGGAGCTCCTTGTAGAGGAAGGCCTTCTCTCGCGGGCATCGCTGCGCCCATCCCGCGGCGAACCCGCCGTCAGCGCCGAAGGGCCAGTGAACTGGACCGCCGCACGACGCTTCAAGGAACCGCGATTACGCGCTGCCTACCAAGCGCAACGCCGGAAGACCCGCGGCGTACCGGCCGCACTGCGCGCGTTTGAGCGCCAACATTCTTCGTGGCTTCCTGGTTGGTGCCGCTTTGCCATGTCGCAGCGCGGCGCATCGCCGGACCCCACCTATCACATCTGGGTGCAATGGGAATTTCAGCGGCAGTGGAATCTTCTACGTGCGCGTTGCACGGCATTGAATGTTCTGCTCTTGGGCGATGTCCCGATCTTCGTCCCACTTGATTCCGCCGACGTCCAAGACAATCCGCGCCTATTCCGCCTCGACCGCAGCGGTCGCCCCGAAGTGGTCACCGGAGTTCCGCCTGATTGTTTCAGCACTACCGGCCAACTGTGGGGTCATCCGCACTACCGATGGAGCGAGCATCGTCGCACCGGATTCGCATGGTGGATTGCGCGCATTGCCGCCAGTCTCGCTCGCTTTGATGCGCTGCGCATCGATCACTTTGTCGGATTCGTTCACGCGTATGAAATCTCCGGTACGGCACGCACCGCTCGTCGTGGCACGTGGCGCCCAACGCCGGGCGCCGAATTGCTCACCGCCGTTGAACGCGCGTGCGGTCGACTGCCGCTGGTTGCCGAGGACCTTGGTGCCGTGACGCCCGCCGTTACCGCGCTGCGCGAGCGGTTCGGTCTGCCCGGCATGAAGCTTGTGCACAACGCCTTCTACGGACCGGCAAGCACCGACCTTCCGTGCCTGCATCCGCTCGACTGCGTGGCGTACCCCGGCACGCATGACAACGACACCACGGTCGGCTGGTGGCGATCCCTCCCTGCGGCTGCCCGTGCCCGTTACGCCTCCTACGTGGGCGCTGCGTCGCCCCTTGAAGCCCGCCGGACGCTTGCCCACTCCATGGTGCAAGCCACGCTGCAGAGCCCGGCACGGACGGCGATCGTGGCCATGCAGGACCACCTGGGGCTGGACCGTTCCGCCCGCATGAACGTCCCCGGAAAGGGCACCAAACAGTGGCGCTGGCGCATGGCCCCGGATGCCCTCCGTGGGCTCGATGCCACTACGATGCGACATTCGGTGTTTGCGACCGCCCGCGTGTGACGCTGGCGCCGCGCGCCTGACGCTGGACCCTACTCATGTCACCACGCCGTGCCACGCCGCGCATCTCTGATCCGTTTGGGACCCTCGACTCCCTCAATGTTCTGGCGCATGACTGCTGGTTCAGTTGGAACGAAATTGGTCAGCGTCCGTTCGCTGCGCTCGACCCGGTGATGTGGGACTCGTGCAAGCATTCGCCCAGCGGCGTCTTGACGGGCATCGATCCCGCCATTCTGGAAGCCAAGATCGCTGACGAGCGCTTCCGTGCGCTCGTCTCCGACGCAGTGGATGCCCGCAGGAGTTACTACGAGACCGCATCGTGGTACGAGCAAACCTACGCCGCTGAAACACCCGGGATGCGCATCGCTTACTTCTCAAGCGAGTTTGCCATTCACGAAAGCATGCAGCAGTATGCCGGTGGACTCGGCGTCTTGGCAGGCGACCATCTGAAGAGCGCATCGGACTTGGGCATCCCGCTCGTGGGCGTTGGGCTTCTCTATCGGCAGGGCTA
>NSIA01000048.1 GCA_002737585.1 Planctomycetaceae bacterium
AAAGATGAAGGAGAAGACCACGGTCTTCCATCTCAACGAGGGTCATGCGGCATTTGCCGGCTTGAAGCGCCTTTCGCAACTGGTTTCACGAGGCATGACTCTTGATGCCGCGGTGCAGCGCGTTCGCCAATCCACTGTCTTTACCACGCATACCCCAGTGCCAGCGGGCCACGATCGATACGACGTAGAGATGTGCTGGAAAGCCCTGCGGCGCCCACTCCGCAACGCTGGGTTCACGCAGGAATCGTTCGCGCAATTCGGGCGCGAGCGCCCGGGCAGCGGCCCCATCTGTATGACCGTGTTGGCGCTTCGGCTTGCCGAGCGCGTGAACGGCGTCTCCAAGTTGCATGGCCGGGTCAGCCGCGAAATGTGGACCGAGGTATTTGGTCGCCCCGCAGCAGACGTTCCGATCGGCAGCGTCACCAACGGCATTCATATCCCCACCTGGATCGCCCCTGAGGCGCGCTCCTTCTGGCGCCGCTCGGTTGGCATTGACATTGGAAATTCATCGCCGGACGCCAACCCATGGGCAGCGGTCCCGTCCGTTGGACACTCTGACTTTTGGGCCATGCGCTGCGCACTCCGCCACAAATTGGTTGGATTCGTGCGAACGCGCCTGCGACGCCAGGCCATGGCGCGCGGCGAAGGCCCGCTCGATCTCATGTGTGCGGGCGAAGCATTCCGCGACGATGCGCTCACCATCGGGTTTGCGCGCCGCTTTGCAACCTACAAACGCGCGCCGCTGATCTTCCATGATGTGGAACGCATCTTGCGCATTCTGACCGCCAAGGATCGTCCCGTGCAGATCGTCTTCGCTGGCAAGGCGCATCCCAAGGACATGGGTGGGCAAGAGTTTGCACAGATGATTTGGCGATTTGCGCATGACGCTGGCTTCCAGGGTCGCGTTGCACTCATCGAGGAATACGACATGGAGGTGGGGCGCATGCTCACCTCCGGCTGCGATGTTTGGCTCAACAACCCGCTGCGCCCCTATGAAGCGAGTGGCACAAGCGGAATGAAGCCACCGTTGCACGGCGGTATCAACCTGAGCGTGCTTGACGGCTGGTGGCCGGAGTCCTACGACGGCACCAACGGCTGGGCGATCGGTGATGGCAGTGAGAACCCGGACAACGAAGTGCAGAACGCTTCCGACGCGGAGAGTCTCTACAGCTTGCTTGAGCAGCAGGTAGTTCCGGAGTTCTACGAACTCGGCGCCGACGGTCTGCCCACCAAGTGGATTGCGCGCGCGATCCGTTCCGCCACCACTGTGCCGGCGATATTCAACACCGACCGCATGGTTGGCGAGTATTTCAAGACCGGCTACCTGCCAGCGTTTGGTGGCGTGAAGGCCTGATTGCACGGGAAACCTGCCCGTACCTCACGCGGCAGTACTGAAGTTATAAAAGAAATCGCGGCGGGCGCTCGAAAGCGCCCGCCGCGTTTATTTGTACCGGTGGCGATCAAGTCGCAACCGGTCATTCATTCATCACTTCGTGCGGCGTCGCGATCCAGCGATGCCGGCGATTCCCAAGAGCGCAATCGCACCCGGGGTGGGAGTGACGGTGTAAGTGCGGAACGCTCCCGAGACGGATGGCGAACCCCAACCGGTGGTTGCCACATCCGAGCGGCTCAGCAGATCGATCGCTGGGTCGCCGCCGCCGCCACCAGAGGTGCCAACGTCAAACGAGAAACTCTGACCAGCCGAGAGGCCGAGCGATGCCAATGAAACCGTGAAGGACACGGTGTTGCCAGAGACGCTGTTCGAGAAGGTCTGGTAGTTGGCCCAGTCCCAGCTACCGCCGCTGAAGGCGACTCTCTGCGCGTTGTTCGACGGCGCATCAACCCAAGAACCGATGAAGTGCTCGATCTGTGCGCCGTTCAAATCCCAAGGGCGGCTCCATGCGTTGGTTCCGGTGCCACCGGTCGGATCGCTATCAATAGCGATCATGTACTTGGTCCAGTTCTGGAAGCCGCGCGTGGTCACGGCAAAGGTGACGTTGGTGCCGTCGTCGGAGACGCCGACGCCGGTGATGTCGAGGTTGTCGAGTCCGTTGTCGAAGAGGTCAAGGGTCGCGTCGGTGTACGAACCAGTAACACCGGCGTGGGCAGCCGATGCAATCAGCAAGGCGCTTGCAGTCGTGATCAAATTCTTCATGATGAGAGGCTCCGATGGAAGTCAGGAAACGGGCAGAAGCCGCGGCACGCCGCGATCGCCCTTATTCCAAACCTCACACACCGTATATTGACAAAGTAGCCCGAATTCATGCCAATTCAAGCATCAGTATAAAATCAATATCGATTGTTATTGGACTATTCCCCACGCAGCAAGCAGCATCCCGAGGTCCGGGCCACCCACGATGCCGTCGCCGTTGAAGTCGGCCGTTCCAGGCCCGCCCCACTGCGCCAGAAGCACGCCCAGGTCGGACCCGCCGACCAGCCAGTCGCCATTCAGGTCAAACGGGCTTGGCGCTGACTGACTAAAGATCACCGAGGTGTACGGACCAAATCGGAAGTTCCCGCTGAACGGCAGGCCGTCGTAGCCGGCGTTGTCGGCGGTGACGTCGGTGGTGGCGTAGTTGCCGTAATCGGCGGAGTAGGCGGTGGAATCGCTGTTGAAGCGCACCCGCCACAGTCCGCCGCGGGGCAGGCCAACGCGGTAACTGGGGTAGGAAACATTGCTGAAGTTGGTGAGCACCACCACGTCATCACCGGCGCCACCGTTCTGCCACCGATGGAATCCCAACACCTTGGCGTTGTTGTTCACATGGAAGACATTGGTAAGTGCCCCGCTCAATCCGCGGCTGGTGCCGTCCAGATTGCGGCGCAGCCGAATCAAACTGCGGTACAGGTCGGTGACCTTGCTGTAGGTGGTCGCCTTATTCCAATCCAGCCGGTCTTCAGCAGCAAAGTAACCGTCCTCCAAGAATTCTTGCCCCTGGAAGATCATCGGAATGCCCGGAGCAGTCATCACCAGCGCTGCTCCAAGCGTGGAGCGCTTGCGGCTGTACCAGCTGCCGGCATTTCCTGGCCAGATGGTCTCCGGAACACGGGTTCGACCGTTAGCCACTTCATCATGGTTCTCGGTGTAGATGACGCGCTGTTGCATCGAGCCRTTGAAGTTCTTGTTGATTGCATCGCGMACGGCAAACATGTCGCGCGATGAATCGCTGGCTGCCTCAAGCGCCGACCGCACTGGGAATGCAAACGAGCCGTCCCATTGTGAGTCAAAGCCAGCGCCGCCAGCGCCAGTGGTCTTGGTGATCCACGCGTTGTCGCCCAGATCTTCAGCCACCATGAGCTTGCCAGGAAACTGCGCATCCGCGGACTCATTGCACCACTGCAGCATGCTCCAGCCATCTGGAATTTCCGGTCCGGCATAATCGCGCAGACGCATGAACTTGGTGCCATCAAAGCGCAGCCCGTCGAGCCGAAACTCGTCGAGCCACATCATCGTATTGTCCTTGATGTATGTGCGCACTTCGCCTTTGCCGTAGTTGGGGCGTGCTCCCCATGGCGTACTGGCGTTGGCGTCTTCGTAGAAGAAGATGCCGCCAGTAGTGCTGCTGGTACTCCATCCGTCATACTTCCAAAGGTCCATGTCCTGCGGTCCGAAGTGGTTGAAGACCACATCGCCCATGACGGCAATCCCGCGCTGGTGTGCCGCGTCAACGAAGGCCTTCAGGGCATCCGGCCCGCCGTAGGAACTCTCCACACTGAAGGGGTGCGCTGGGTTGTAGCCCCAACTGATGTCGCCCGCGAATTCATTGGTTGGCATCAGTTCCAGCACGTTGACGCCGAGTGCTTGCAGATGGTCAAGCTTGGCGGTCGCCGTTGCAAACGTGCCGGGAAGCGCAGCACCCGTCGGCACATGAAACGTGCCGATGTGCATTTCATACGCCACGACGTTGGTCCAGGCGGGCATCTGGAAATTGTTCGACTGCCACGCGTACCCATTGGGGTTGTAGACCACTGAGGTACCAACCGAGTTGGTGAGCCTCCGTGCGCGCGCGTCATTCTTCCACTGTGTGGTGGCACCACGCGTGATCGCAAACTTGTATTGCGCGCCCGCTTGAATGAGCGCCACGTCGCGCGACCACCATCCATTGCCCTCGCTCGACATTGGATGGGATGTTGCACTCCAGTTGTTGAAGATGCCACCCACCGCCACGGCGGTTGCATTGGGTGCCCACGTGCGGAAGGTCACGCCCAGCACGCCGGGACCGTCGTTGTACGGAATTGCACCGATCCCAACGCGCGTGGAAACTTGCGCAGCCGCCGGCATGGCCAGCACAGTGGCAGCTACGGCGGTACTAGCGATCGTTCGGATTGAGATCTTCAAGTGCAGGCTCCAAGGGTCAATAGCAATCGGGCTTATCAGGCGCGAGTGAAAGAGTAGCCCGGCTGCGCGGAATCGGAAGCGAAATCGCTCGAACGGGGCGCCAAATCATGGGTGACACGCGGGTAATTCGCTTGAGGTTTCCCCAGCCCCCGGGTTTCAGGACGCACCATGCTCACCATTCGCAGCAGCCCCGACTGCGGGGCTCCCCCGCCGGGCTCCCCGCCGCGCCGCCCGCGGCCCGTACGCCGCTCCGGCCGCGCTTCCCACCCGCGCTCCCCCAAGCCGTCAATGCCCGAACAAGTCCGTAGGCGCAAACATGCCCTTCGCCTCAAAGTGGGCGAGCGCCTCGTCCACCGTTCGGAAGATCTTGGTGGCCGTTTCAGTAATGAACGGACTTGGATTCTTCTTCGGCTTCCACACCACATAGACATCCTTGGTGTGCTCAAAGGCGTGCTGCAATTCCCGCTCCACGCCGCTCGAAAGGCCCGGCTGTCCGTTCGGAAGCTCTGGCACCAAACTGACGATCATGTCCGCCTGATCAATCAACTTGAAGTCACGCATATAGATCTGCCCGTCAATATCTCCAGCGATATCAAGGATCTCCCGCACGGGTACACGCATGGCAGGTCCACCCGCGCGGCCGCCAAAGCTATGCGCTTCAACATCAATGAAATCCTTGCCAGTGCGTGCTGCTTCGATTGCGCGATCAAGCAACAGCTTCTCATCGACATCACCCGGATCAAAGGTGACAAAGTGCTTGGCAAGTGCATCGCGGAAGTGATCGATTTCTGCAAGCACATCCGGCATGTCCATGACATGGCTCATCGGGAAGCTCGGATACACCTTCTTCATTTCCGGCCGAGTAATCAGCCGCAGCGCAGTTTCCACGGTATCGCGTTGGCGACCACGGCTCAAGATGTAGAAATTCTGTCCGCATCCAAGTGCCTGCGCCATCAATTCCGTAGCCAAGATTTCTTCTTCACGCCACACCATGCAATCCTTCAGCGTGGCATCAATGTCATGCTCTTGGTGAAGTCGGTAGTGAACCACTTCAATGTTGTCCACCAAGCAGATGAACATATCTGGCTTCAGCATCTGTAGCTGATCAAAGTCAAAGGCACTGAAGAGACCATGTCGCCACCGGAATGTGGCATGCGTATTGATGATCAGGTTGGGGTGCGCAGATGCGGGTGATGTTGCAGCAATCACATCCTTGAGCACCGCGCGGCGCAGGTTTGCCAAGCGCGACCACGGCAGATCCAAGATGCGCCCTGGGCGCACATCAGGCGCTTCCGCGTACATCATGTTGCCAACATTGAACAACTCCACCTTCTTGTGGCGCCTTCCCGCAGCGTCCACTAAGGACTCAAGGTAGGGCTTCTTGTCGACACCGATTTGGCCTGTGATGATCGCGCGCATAAGGAAGGTGATCGTATGGCGATCGTTCGATCCCCGTCGCCTTCACCGCGGTTCCGCCATCACTTCTTGTGAACCAGCAGCACCACCACATGCGCCTCGATGGCTCGTCCTTCGCCCACGGCATCCACSCGTTCGTGCGTCTTGCCCTTCAGGTTGAGGTCGGCGGCAGGCACCCCCAAGATGTGGGACAGATTGGCCACCACCTCTTGCTTGCGCCCACCCAGTTTGGGGCGCTCGCAAATGACCGTCATATCCATATTTCCAATGGTCCAACCGGCGGCATGCATGCGGCGCACGGCCTCTTCAAGGAATATTCGGCTTGGGCGTCCATCATTCTCGGGCGCAGTGTCTGGAAACAATTGCCCGATATCCGGAGCACCAATCGCACCCAGGATGGCGTCGGTGACCGCGTGCATCAACACGTCGCCATCGGAATGCGCCACCGGTCCACGATCATGTTCGAAACTCACTCCACCCAGTACAAACGGACGACCGCTGCCATGCGGCGCGCATGGTTCCAGCCGGTGCAGGTCATATCCGTGACCGATGCGATATTCGGCGGACATCGATTACGTGTCCGATGACTGGCGGTCGGTGCGAGGCGCGCGCGGCTGTGCCACGGGTCCGGGCGTATCGCTACCTGCTTGCATGCGGTAGGACTCGTCTGGGCGCGCCTGCTCCGGGGCAGGGCGGTAGCTGACAACAATCTTGCGGCACGCGGCGCTTGGGCAACTGAGGATGTTCTCCAGGGTGCCGGTTTGCGTCCCCTTCTTCCACAGCGAGTACATCATGCGTGCCGGGCGGTTGACCGGATCGTCGCCACCGTCAGCTTCAAAGTTGAAGGTCAACTGCTTGCCCGGCGGGATTTCCATAATGAAGAACGGCGTGCCATTGGGATGGGTCGGCGAGCGGTCGCAGGAGTTGAGCACCGTCACCGTGGTCGGCAGTAACTGCGTCGACTCATAGGTGAAGCCGCCGTCGGTGTGCGGCATGAAGCCACCCGAGGTGCTGTAGCAGCCCGTCACGAAGGCACTCGCCATGATGACCGAAGAGGTCAAAAGTGCGGTGGCCGCTATGCGGCGCGGAAAGGGTCGATCGGTAGCAGCGTTCATAGCCATTTTGTCGGCAATCCTACAGAGACTTCACCAATGCCGCGAAGGAATCGCCCCGGTGCTCATAGTTGGTGAATTGCCCCCAACTTGCACAGGCGGGTGACAGGAGCAATACATCGCCGGGTTGTGCCCGTGCGGCGGCCGCGCGCACCGCCTGTTCCAGTGTTCCGCAATCGACCGCCGGCGGAGCAGGCGCCAGTTGCGGCGCAGTCGCCCCAATCGCATAGAGGCCAGCAAGTTGCGGAGCCAAGTCGCGGATCGCGGACAGATCAACCTTTTTGTCGTAGCCACCAGCGATCAAGTGAATGCGCCGCGGATCAGGAAACGAAGTAATCGCTAAGAGCGTGGCATCCGGGGTGGTGCTCTTGGAATCATTGAAGCAACGCATTCCGCCGTGCGTTCCCACCAGTTCCAACCGATGCGGCAGTGGGCGGAATTCGGCAACTTTCGCCACCAACTGTGCGCGGTCAGGCGTTTGACCCCCCGAGCGGATCGCCGCCTCTGCCGCGAGCACCGCAAGCCGCGCATTCCGGCGTTGGTGCTCGCCCGGTACGTATGGAAGATCGATGGACGTCAGCAATGCCGCACACTCTGCCGCGGTTGGCACCGCCGCGCCTTCCCACCACGTACCGCCCGTTGCGCGCGCAACGTCCGCGGCCGCTGCCGGCTGCTCTTCCGTAAAGAGCGAAACGAACGCATCGCCCGCTCGTTGGCCGCGCCGTATGCCCGACTTGCTCATGACATAGTGTTCAAACGAACCGTGCCAGTCCACATGATTTGGAGCCAGGTTGGTGAGCGCTGCAACGCGCGCCGCCCACGGTTCCAGCCCGGCCCATGCGGCGCCATCGGTGAGCCACCACAACATGGCGCTTGACAGTTCCAGCACCGTCCACTCGCCAGGAAGGCGCGGCGAACTCAGGATCGACCCGCCGATATTTCCCGCAAGTTGTGCGGCGCGCCCGTCATCGTTCAGAATGAGGGTCAGCATGCTTGCCGTACTACTCTTGCCAGCGCTTCCAGTCACCGCAACCGTGCGATCGCGGTGAAGTGTGTCCACTGCCAGCCTGATTTCCGTGGTCACCGGCGTGCCTGCGGCGCGCGCTGCGTTCAGATAGATGTTGTTCCATGGCGTTGGAACGGCGGGGTTGGCAATCACCAGGTCGGCATTCACAAAGTCCGCTTCATCATGGCCACCAAGTCGCAGCGTCACCGATCCATTGGCAATGGCCCCAGCCAATTCCACAAGTGGGCGCGCTAACTTTTCAGCAGGATCCCGGTCAGTGAGCAGTACTTGCGCGCCACGCTTCACAAGCCAACGCGTGACTCCCAGTCCACCGCCAAACTGCCCGAGCCCCATGACGGTGATGCGGCTGCCGTTGAGTGATTTCGGAAAGGGCTTCATAGTCTGCATCCGTACATCCATGGCGCGCCGGTTCCGTGGCGTGCCGCGTCAGTGAGCGAGTATCCGCCGACGTCAGCGCGAAGGCGTGATTGACGGCGACGCGGGCATGTGCCCAAGCAATCCCATCAAATCATCGGAATAACTGGTGAGCGTGCGCCGATCGGTGATCGGTCCAAACGCATCGCCGCGAACGAATTGCCGAACAATGCGATCATCCTCCGGCATCACCGCGGCTTCATCCTTGCTGACGCTGCGAATGCGCTCGTAATCAGCGCGTGGCGCAATCTTCAGGCAGCGCCCCTTATCAAGCATCACCATGCGGTCAGCAATAGTGAAGGCACTATCCATTTCATGCGTCACCACTACGCTGGTCACGCCAAGTTTCTTAGTGAGCGTCAGAATCAGCTGATCAATCTCCGCGCTCGTCACTGGATCGAGACCAGCACTTGGTTCGTCATAGAAAATGATTTCTGGATCAAGTGCCAATGCACGCGCTAGGCCAGCGCGCTTCTTCATACCGCCGGAAATCTGCGCGGGGAATTTGTCAGCGTGCTCGCGCAGTCCAACGGCTTCCAGTTTCATCTTGACCTGCAGATCAATGAGATCGCCCGGAAGGTCAGTCAGCTCGCGCATGGGTAACGCCACGTTCTCAGCAATCGACATCGACTGATAGAGCGCCGCGCTCTGAAACAGAATGCCAAACCGCTTGCGCAGTGCGTCGAGGTTTGCTTCGCTTGCAACAGCAATGTCTTCGCCAAACAGGCGGATCTTGCCACGCGTCGGAGTAATTGCTCCGATCATCAGGCGTAGCAGGGTGCTCTTGCCACATCCGGAACCGCCCATGATGACCAGCGTCTCGCCGCGCCGCACCTTGAGGTCAAGCCCGCTCAGTACGGTCTGGCTACCGAACTGCATGAGCAGGTCGTCAACTTCGATGACCACCTCTTGGTCAGGGGCGGGGGTCTGCGGCTGGCTGCTCGGGGTCGGTGCGTTCATCGTCAGGGAACACGATACGCGTTCCGTCGGGGAGGTCGAAGCAGAATCGGCGCACCAAGATGGCGGTGACCGCGTCCACACCCACGGGGCGCTCAAAGGTCACCTCAAGCGGGACGCGGGTCACCCCGGAATCCTTGCGGAACACCGCGACATATAGGGCGCGCATTTCCCGTTCCGTGCGCGCGACGGGTTGGGTAGTCCCGGTGACTGCCGGGGTGCTGGGAGCAAGTTCCACAGCGTCCAGCGTGCCGCAGCGTTCCCGGAGCGGCGCAATCCACTCGTTGATGGTGGCGGCGGTGGCGTCTTTCCCTGGACCAGCCATCTGCAGCCGGAACTGTTCGGCGTCACCCGTCCACGCCGCTTGCAGCGCGGTACTGGGTCGAGCCGTTAAATCTACAAATGATCGATAGATCCCATACGCCGACGCCACCATGATGGCACTGGCAATAAACCCGAGGACGATGCCACCCCACGCAAGCCCGCGTCCAAGCAGGTTCGGACGACCACGGAAGCGAAACAGTGCCACAACTCCCAAGAGCGGCGCCAAGATGCTGCCGATCGGAAGCACCGAAAGCACGATCGATGCCATCGCTAATCGACTCCAGCGCACCGGACCATCGTCGCGTGTTTCCGAATCAGGGAGTGGCGAGGGCATTGACGTTGAAGGAATCGCGTCGGTATTCATGGTGTGCTCGTATCCGGTAGCGGCGCAGCGGGCGCAAGCGTTGGTGGGGTGGTGGGTCCAGCATCCGCGGCAGGCAACTGCACCCGCACACCCGCAAATTCCACTTCGATGGATCGAAGCACTAACTTGGGCGGCAAGGTTGCCGGAACCGTTGCAAACGTGGCGTTACCAAACACCGTGCCGCGCTCGCAACTGGCATTAAATGCGGTGGAAACAGTGGGGTCGGTCAATCCTTCCACGCTGCGGCGAGTCACGGTGACTTGCCGCACTGCACCGGCCTGTGCTGCAATCTGCCGCGCAAACTGCGCGCGTTCGTTCTCCGAGGGTGGGGTGCTTCGCTCGTCCCACTCCGCCGCTACGGCGGGCAGCACGGTCAGGCTCGCTTCAATGGAAACTACCGCTTGCTCTTCCATCGACTCTTGCACTTCCGTTTGCAATTCGCCGAGCAGCCAGCCTTCGGTGAACAGAATTCCGGTGGCAATCACCATGGCCGCAATCGCCAGCCCGTTGCCGGTACGCGCTACGCCCGGCCGCCGAATGCGCCGCAGCGCAATGGCCGCCAACACAATTGCCACGAGCCCGGTGAGTGGGCACCAACCCAGCACCAGCGCCACCAAGAAGGCGGCCAGTGCCATGGGTTCCAAGCGCGGGCGATCGGGGGAGTTGGGCGCGGGATCTGCCATCGGGGTGGCAACTGTAAGCCGAATTCAACAACGCCGCCCGGCGCATGGCCGGGCGGCGTTGAGTTTCTTCAGTCACGCGCTGGGGGCATGCCCCGCGCTCAATCGGATCAGCCCCAGCTGCCCATCATGAAGCCGAGATCCGCGCCGTTCACCACGCCGTTGAGATCCAAGTCAGCAAGGCATCCAGGGGTGCTGCCGGGGCAGAGGCCCCAATGTGCAAGCAGGATCCCCAGGTCGGCGCCGTTCACAACGCCGTTRCAGTCCAGATCGCCGAATCTGCATGGGTTCACTGGCACCTGTGTTGCCACGCCGAGCGACCCACCAGTCTTAAAGAGCCCGATCGCTGCATTGCCGTTTCCTGGCACCCCGTTTGAATCAAACGAGAAGTTGTAGAGCGTGCTCCAACGGAGTGCGTTGGCGTTTGCGTTCTGCGCGAAAGTCTCAGTGCACTCCCACTTCATCATGCCGCCCGCCATGGTCATGGTCCAGTCGGTGCTGTTGTACGGCTCGCCGGAGTGATAGGCGATGTCCTTGAATGCCATGTTGCTCACCGTCACGCCTACTGGAATCGGCATGGAGAAACTGCGTCCAGCACTGTCGGAGTTGTAGTTAAAGATGGCGTATTCGTAGTGGTACGAGCCATCCGTGTTGGTGGTGACATTGCTGGCAACGATGTACCGACCATCGGGCGCATCAGCCACCGCGTAACTCACCGTCGGTGAGACCACCGACCAGGCATAGATGGCGGCCTTTTGTTGGAACGTCGAGCCAGTGAGCGAGAGCGTGTACGCCCCACCGGAGAGCGCTCCCACCGTAAACAATCGGTAACTGGCGTTGTTGTTGTCGTTGTTGTTGGCGGCATCCTGTGGGTGCACGTATTGGCACTCGGCCACGTAGACGGCGCCAGCATTCTGCGCCGGATCAAGGTCAGCGGCCTTGATCTGCACACGGCGGGCGATGGCGCTTTGACCAGTCGGAATCGACGGCCACGAGGTTGATCCAGTGGCAGGGAAGAAGCCAGTGGATGGGTTGGCCTCAAAGCGCGGACCAAGGTCAGTCTGTGACCCATTCAAGCCCGAGGTGTACGGGTCGCTACAACCGATGCCCAAGAGGCTTGGGCAGCCGCTGCCAGCGGGAGCACACGCGCCGCACAGCGTTTGCTGCAATGCGCAGAAGCCGTGTTTCATCCAGCTGAGACCAATTTGCTCAATGCGACCATTCTTGATGCGGTAGGCATTCTGCGGGATGATCGGGTGATTGCTGGTTCCGCTGTACCAATCGAGTTGCTGCGTGCCGATGTTGCAACTGGTGGAACCAAACGCGTACGCCATGATGCTTACGCCGTTGACGATGGCTCCGCCGTACTTTGACACGTCCGGGAGGGCACCAACAATGACGTCCGGTCCGAATTGCGAGTCACTTGTTCCACCATCGCCCGGCACTGCCGTAGCGGTCATCTGCCCCACGCCAAGCGCGATACCAGCAGTGGCGAGCGTCCAGATCAGTGTTCGAATCTTCATGACAGTTCCTTGTCCAAGTCTTTGAAAGCCGCCGCCCGGCACGGTGCCGGGCGGCGGATGGTCTCAATCATTATCTGGCATTAACCCCAGTTGGCAAGCTGTGCTCCGAGATCAGAGCCGCCGATGTTGCCGTCGTTGTCCAAG
>NSIA01000049.1 GCA_002737585.1 Planctomycetaceae bacterium
KGCGTCAAACGCAAAGTTGTAGAGGGTGCCGAATCGCAATGCGTTGGCGTTGGCATTCTGCGCAAAGGTCTGCGTGCACCGCCACGTCAATTGGGTACCGGTATTGGTGACCGTCCAGTCCGTTCCGTCGTAAATCTCGTTGGAGTGATACGGAATGTCCTTGAATGTTGCATTGGTCACCGTCACGCCGGCAGCAATCGGAATAGTGAAACTGCCTCCGGAAGAATCGGAGTTCTGGTTGTAGATCGCGTACTCGTAGTGGTAAGTGCCGTTGGCATTCAGGCTGACGTTGTTCGCCACAATGAATCGGCCGTCGGCCATGTCAGCCACAGAGTAAGCAACGGTCGGAACCACGGTCGCCCAGTGATAGATGGCAGGCTTCTGCTGGAACGTTGCTCCAGACAGGGACATGTTGTAGTTGGTGGCAGACACATTCACTTTGATGTAACTGACGTTGTTGTTGTCATTGCCAGCGGCAGCGTCGTCGGGGTGCACGTAGAGGCCTTCGGCCAAGTACACGGCGCCAACGTTGTTGGCGGGAATCAAGTCATCCCGCTTGATCTGAATGCGCCGATTGATGTTGCCTTGTCCAGCCGGCATCGCTGGCCAACTGCCGATTTCTGCCGAGGTGTCGCCCGGGAAGTACCCGGTCGATGCATTGACGCGCGAGCGTGGCCCGAGGCTACTTTGTGAGCCGTTCAGGCTTGAGCTGTACGGATCGCTGCAACCAATGCCCAGAGTCGATTGGCTGGAACCGCAACCAACGCCACCCGCCTGGCACGTGGCGCACAAATTCTCTTGCAGTGCGCAGAAGCCGTACTTCATCCAGCTGAGTCCGATCTGCTCAATGCGACCGTCCTTGATGCGGTATGCATTCTGAGGAATGACCGGATGGAACGATGAGTTCGTGGACCAACGCAGTACGGCGGTGCCGATATTGCAACTGGTGGTACCGAACGCGTATCCCTGCATGATGACGCCATTCACGGTGTTGGTTCCGTAGTTACTCACGCCGTTGATGGCGCCGACGATCACGTCGGTTCCCGCCTGTGTTTCACTGGTACCACCATCGCCCGGGACTGCAGTGGCCGTCATCTGCCCAACGCCAAGTGCGAGGCCTGCGGCTGCGAATGTTCCGATGAGTATGCGTGGCTTCATCTGTGAAAGTTCCTTGATCGTTGTGTTCGTGAAATGTGGGGCGTCGGCAACAAAACGGTTGGGCGAGGGCCCGCGTGTGAGGGGATCCGTTGGACACACAACGCTCAGCACGTTGGTCCGGTTCAAGAGTAGCCCGGAATACTTCACGGGAAAGTACGAGGTCTCAAGGTTTGGAAAGGTTGTGGGTCATGAAAGGAGTTTTTGCGCAGCACATAGAGTCCTATAACAAATCGTCTTCGGCCCGCTCCCTCCGGTTATTCCTGGTTTCGCTGCCTGGCAGCGCCCAGGAAAGAAAGTCCCCGACCCCGCGGGTGCGGGGTCGGGGACTTGGTTGCATATCCACGGAGCACATGAGCTCCGGCAGGTGCCTGCTTTAGGCGCGACGACGACGCGAAGCGAAGCCGGCTACGCCCACAAGCGCGAGTACGCCTGGAGCAGGAACCATGTTCATCGTTCCCGTATTGGTAATGGTCGCACCGGTGAGGCCGTCCTTGCTGGCTGCGGTGGCGTTCCACCAACGTGCGCCGAGGTCTCCGGAAGCAATGACGAAGTGCGAGCACCACACTCCAAGGTTGCTGTTACCAGCAGCTGCGTTGCTGTTGGTACGGATGCCAGTCATGCCGGCCATCGAAGCAGCCACGTTGTCTGGGAGTGTCGGTGGGCTCAGGAACCAACCAGCGTTCACTGGGACGGTTGGAGCAAGCGAAGACCAGTTGGTGAAGTTGCCATCGGCGCCGGTACCTGCCGAAGCGTAGTACTGACCT